>JBHAES010000069.1:0-18530 GCA_041855725.1 Actinomycetota bacterium | reverse complement strand
CGAGCCGTTCGCGCAGCAGCCGACCGACCGCGGTCACCGCCGGGGCCACCTCGGCGAGGGCGGCGGGGTCGGCGAGCGCGTCGGTCACGTGGCGGCGTGGCACCACGAGGGTGTGGCCGCGGTGCCACCCGGCGATGTCGAGGAACGCGACCGCGTGGTCGTCGGCGTAGACCTGCCGCGACCCGATCTCGCCGGCGACGATGCGGCAGAAGAGGCAGTCGGTCACGAGTCGGCTCCCTTCACGACGTGCAGCGGCGCCTCGCCGGCGGCCAGGCGCTCCAGCTGGGTGCGGATCAAGCGGGCGTAGCGGGGGTGGAACGCGGTGCAGTGCCCGCCGACGTGCGGCGCGACGGTGACGTGCTCGGCGTCCCACAGCGGGTGGTCGGGCGGCAGCGGCTCGGGGTCGGTGACGTCGAGGGCGAACCGCAGCCGACCCGCCTCGGCCAGCATCGCGTCGGTGTCGATGATCGGGCCCCGGCCCACGTTGACGACCAGCGCCTGGTCAGGCAGCCGGGCCAGCATCGCCGCGTCGAGCACGCCGACGGTGTCGGGGGTGGCCGGCGCGGTGACGAGCACCAGGTCGACGTCGCCGAGCAGGTCGCCCAGGTCGGTGACCGGGTGCACCACCGGCTCGGTACGTGCCCGGCGCGCCACCCGTACGACCGACGCCGGCTCGAACCCCAGCAGGCGCCGCTCGACCGCCGCGCCGATGCGGCCGTAGCCGAAGATCAGCACCCGGCGGTCGGCCAGCGACGGGGCGAACGTGGGCCGCCACCGGTGCTCGGCCTGGTCGCGGGCGAACCCGTCGAGCCCGCGCAGGTTGGCCAGCGCCAGCGCGAGCGCCATCTCCGCCGTGCCGGCGTCGTGCACCCCCGCGGCGTTGCACAGGGCCACGCCGGGCGGGACCGCCGACAGCATGTGGTCGTAGCCCGCCGACCCGAGCTGGAGCACCCGCAGCCGGGGCATCGCCCGCTCGCGCAGCGCCTGCCACGCCCTCGGGCCGGCGGCGTTGGGCAGCGCCACCAGCTCGACCCGCTCGGGACCCTCGGGCAACGGCATCCCGGCGTCGGCGAACACGTCGACCTCGATGCCCTCGACCTCGCCGACCGCGTCGAGCGCCGCCTGCCTCGACTCGTACGGCAGCCACACGAGCGCCATGGCGAGCTCCTTCCCTGGTCGCGACCACCACGTACGCGGCACCTGGTGCCGTCCGGGCGTACCCATCCCTGCATATCACGCCCCGTCGCAGGCCGGGGCCGCCGGGCCGACGAGCCGGGTCGGTTTGCCTCCACGACGCGTCCGTACGGTAGGTTGCCGCTCATGCGACCTGGGACGAGCCGACGTGGGTGAGCGTCGACCCGTCATCACGTTCGTGGTGCCGTGCTACAACTCCGAGGCCTACATGGCGACCTGCCTCGACTCGCTGCTCGTGCACCCCGACGTCACCGAGGTGCTCGTCATCGACGACGGCTCCAGCGACGGCACCGCCGAGATCGGCCGCGACTACGAGCGGCGCCACCCCGGCGTGGTCCGGCTCGTGCAGCAGCCCAACGGCGGCCACGGCATCGCCATGCAGAGCGGCATCCGCGAGGCCACCGGCACCTACCTCAAGGTCGTCGACTCCGACGACTGGCTCGACCGCGACGCCCTCGACACCCTCGTCGGACGGCTCCGCGGCTGGCAGGACTCCCCCGAGGCCCCCGACCTGGTGATCTGCAACTACGTCTACGAGAACGCCGAGCTCGGCCCGCGCCGGGTCGCCTACGGCAGCGCCCTGCCCGTCGACCGGCTGTTCGGCTGGGACGAGGTGGGCCGCTTCACGATCGGCCAGTACCTGCTCATGCACGCCCTCGTCTACCGCACCGACCTGCTGCGCGAGGCCGACATCCAGTTCCCCCGCAAGACGTTCTACGTCGACAACCTCATCGCGTTCCTGCCGCTGATGCGCACCCAGCGGCTCTGCTACCTCGACGTCGACCTCTACCGCTACTTCGTCGGCCGCGCCGACCAGTCGGTCAACGAGAAGGTGATGATCACCCGCCTCGACCAGCAGTTCCTCGTCAACACCATGCTCGCCGACCGGTTC
Organism: Actinomycetota bacterium; assembly: GCA_041855725.1. Lineage (GTDB taxonomy): Bacteria > Actinomycetota > Actinomycetes > Propionibacteriales > Propionibacteriaceae > JBHAES01. The sequence goes on along the minus strand of JBHAES010000069.1, from coordinate 16,444 downwards.
CGCCCCGACGAGATCACCTCACCCGCCCTGCGCGCCTACCTCGTCCACTACTTCTCGATCATCACCAGCGTCTCGCTCATGATGGCCCACGTCGCCGGCACCGCCGACGCCCGCGCCCTGCGCCACCGGCTCATCGACCACCTCAAGACCACCAACCCGTCGCTGTACGCGGCGTTCCGCCGCTACCCCACCGGCCCGTTCCTCCTCGCGCCCGGCCGCGTCGGGCGCCGCGCCTGCCTCATCGGCTACCGGGTGGTCCGCAAGATCTTCGCGTTCAACTGAGCCGCGGCCGTCCCACGGCCATCACGGTCACGGGCCGACGACACCGCCTGCTGTCGACGCCACGACGCTCCGCGCACTGCCCGGTCGCCTCCGCCGCGGTGGCCGCCGCCAGCCCCGCCACCCGGTGCAGGAAGACTGTGGGGTCGTGCTCGCCGGCGGCCTGGCCGCCTGCGCCCTCGGGCACCCGAGGCGTCAGGGAGGTCTGCGGCGCCCACCTTGGCCGCAGCCACACCCGCCGCCGTCCCAGACGCCCCAGGAGCCGTCATGAGCGAGACCTCCACCCGGATCACGGTCGCGGGTCAGCCCCCGGTCAGCCAGGTTGCGGGGAACCCGACCGCACGACCGCCCGGCACCTCCCGCCACGACGTGTGCGCGAACGAGACACCCCCGTCGTCCGCGCCCCGCCGGGCCCGTCGGGCCCGTCGGGCGGGTCAGGCGGCGACCTCGGCTCAGGGCCGGTCCCGCTGCTCAGCCAAGCCGCCGTTCACCTCGAGCTCCGCGACCACGGCGGCCAGGAGGTGCTCGCCGAGCCCCCGGCCCCGCTGTCGCTCGACGGGGCCCGTCGGGTGACAGCGCGCCCAGCGGGACCCTCGGCTACGACGCGCCGGCTCGTGCCGTCGTGCTGTGCTCCACCGACGTGTCGGTCCCGCAGGGCTGGGACGCGACCCGCCTCGTCACCCTCGAGCAGGTCGGCTGAGGCGCCAGACGCCACGGCACCGATCGCCGGGCTCTCGCCGACCCGACCAGACGGTGCCCGCGGCACCTACTCGATACCGGAGGCCGGCGTGCGGTGCTCGCGGAGGGCCGGGGCGAGCCGGTTGTCGTACATCGTGAGCGCCGAGGCGATCGCCATGTGCATGTCGAGGTACTGGTAGGTGCCGAGCCGGCCGCCGAACAGCACGCCCGGCTCGGCCGCCGCCCGCTGCCGGTAGGTCGCCAGCATCGCCCGGTCGGCCGCCGTGCTGACCGGGTAGTACGGCTCGTCGCCGGCCCCCGCCGTACGGGAGTACTCCCGCATGATCACCGTGGTGTCGTCGGGGTAGGCCCGCTCCGGGTGGAAGTGGCGGAACTCGAGCACCCGCGTGTAGGGGACGTCGGCGTCGACGTAGTTGATGACCGAGGTTCCCTGGTGGTCGCCCACCGGCAGCACCTCCTCCGCCAGGTCGATGGTGCGCCAGCCGAGCACCCCGTCGCCGTGGCCGAAGTAGCGGTCGACCGGGCCCGTGTAGACCACCGGCACCTGCCCCACCACCCGGTCCTTCACCAGCTCGTGGTCGCCGTCGAGGAAGTCGGTGCCGAGCCGCACCTCGATGCGCGGGTGGTCGAGCACCCGCTCGAACCACGCGGTGTAGCCGTCGGTGGGCAGCCCCTCGTACGTGTCGTTGAAGTAGCGGTTGTCGTAGGTGTAGCGCACCGGCAGCCGGCTGATGATCGACGCCGGCAGCAGCTCGGGGTCGGTCTGCCACTGCTTGGCGGTGTAGTGCTTGAAGAAGGCCTCGTAGAGCGGGCGGCCCACCAGCGAGATGCCCTTCTCGACGAACGTCTCCGGCTCCTTGTCGCCCAGCTCGGCGGCCTGCTCGGCGACCAGGGCCCGCGCCTGCGCCGGGGTGTAGGCGGCGCCGAAGAACTGGTTGATCGTGCCGAGGTTCACCGGCAACGGGTACACGACGCCCTTGTGGTTGGCGTACACCTTGTGCTGGTAGCCGGTGAACGACGTGAACCGGTTCACGTACGCCCACACCCGCTCGTTGCTGGTGTGGAACAGGTGCGCGCCGTAGCGGTGCACCTCGATGCCCGTGGTCGCCTCCCGCTCGGAGTAGGCGTTGCCACCGATGTGGGGCCGCCGGTCCAGCACCACCACGTCGAGCCCCAGCTCGTCGGCGGCGCGCTCGGCGATGGTCATGCCGAACAGCCCGCAGCCGACGACGACGAGATCAGCCTTCATGGGCGAGACGCTACCGCGTCCGGGACGGCCGCCGCCGTCAGGGGCGGCGCACCGCTACCGGCGCACCGGGTGGCCGGCCTCGTGCAGCGCCTGCTTGACCTCGGCGATGGTGAGCGTGCCGTAGTGGAACACCGACGCCGCCAGCACCGCGTCGGCCCCCGCGTCGGCCGCCGCCACGAAGTCCTGCGCCGTGCCCGCACCCCCCGACGCGATCAGCGGCACGTCCACGGCGCGTCGTACGGCCGCCAGCAGCTCCAGGTCGAAGCCCGCCGTGGTGCCGTCGGCGTCCATCGAGTTCAGCAGGATCTCCCCCGCCCCCCGGTCCACCGCCTCGCGCGCCCACGCCACCGCGTCGAGACCCGCCGCCTGCCGCCCCCCGTGGGTCGTCACCCCGAAACCCGACGGCTGCCCCGGCTCGCGTCGGGCGTCCACCGACAGCACCACCACCTGGTTGCCGAACCGGGCCGCGATCTCGTCGATCACCTCAGGGCGCCGGATCGCGCCCGTGTTGATCCCCACCTTGTCAGCGCCCGACCGCAGCATCCGGTCGACGTCGTCGACCGACCCGATGCCCCCGCCCACCGTCAACGGGATGAACACCGCCTCCGCCGTCCGCCGCACCACCTCCCGCGTCGTCTCCCGCCCCTCGACCGAGGCCGAGATGTCCAGGAACGTCAGCTCGTCGGCGCCCTCGGCGCCGTAGCGCCCACCCAGCTCCACCGGGTCACCCGCGTCACGCAGGTTGCGGAAGTTCACCCCCTTCACCACCCGCCCGTCGTGCACGTCGAGACAAGGGATCACCCGCACCGCCACCGCCATACCCGAACAGTACTGTGCTGTCTGACGTCGGCTCCGCGCAGTCGCACCGACCCGACCCACACGCTCTGAGGGGCGGCGGGAGCCGACCCCCACCATTCGAGCCGAGCTGTCACCATTCGAGTCGAGCCGTCACCTCTCGAGTCGGGCCCGGCACAGGGAGCGACAGTTCGACTCGAGGAGTGGGTCCTCGGCAGCGCCCGGTGAGGCGGTCCGCAGGGGGCGTCAGGGGTGCCCGTCAGGAAGGGGCGCTCCGGGGCGGTCGGTCAGGAGGGGGCGGGGGCGTCGTGGGACCCGTCGGCCTCGGCGCTCAGGGCCGGCTCGACGGGGGCCGGGCCCCGGTCGAGGGCACCGGCCACGAGCAGCAGCAGCGGGACCCTGGCCACGATGGTCTGCGGGTCGAGCACCGATGGCTCCTCGGCGGGGCCGACCGCGCCCAGGGCGGCCGTCAGGTCGATCTCGGGCTCGGCCTCCTCCCAGGTGCCGTCCGGGCCCTCCACCTGGCGGCGCACCAGCACGTCGCCAGGCTCGTCGTCACCGCGCGAGTCAAGGGGTTGCGGCACGTAGTCGAGCCACAACGCCTCGCCGTCACCGCGCAGCAGCCCCGGGTCGAACGGCAGCCGCGACACCTCGCTCGGCAGGAGCGCCTCGGCGGCCGCGTCGCCGTCCAGCAGCCAGTCGTCGTCCTGCTGCCGCCACGCGGCCCGCAGCGCCGGCACCCGCTCGACCGTGTTGGTCATGAGCCGCCGGCACTCCCCCTGCGGCCCCGACACCGCCACCGCGTGCAGCACCCGGTTCCCGACCGCGGCCGACACCGCCTCCTGGTACGTCTCGCCCGCAGCCGGCGCGTACGGACCGATCAGGTCCGCGGCCGCCACCGGTTCCAGCCGCACGGTGGGCGCCGGGCCCCACGACGTCGGCGGCCGGAACCCCATGAAGCCCCACCGCCACCCGCCCGAGTCCTGGGACGACGCGTCCGGGTCGCCGCTCCGCAGCATGCGGAGCACCCGGGGTAGCACGAAGGCCGCCACCATGATGGCGACCGACAGCACGAGCACGCTGGTCACGTCGAAAGGCACCCCGGAACGCTAGAGCCCGCCGCCAGCCGCGACCAGTCGGATGAGCCCGGTCTCACGAGCCGCGACCCGGCAGCCACCACCATCTGGACCTGCACCTGCTTCGTCGAGTCCAGCGGCGGCTCGGCGTCAGCGACGACGTTCCTCCTGCCCCGCCCCCGACCTCCCCACCCCGGGAGCACCCGGGAACTATTCGGTTAGCCTGCTGCGGTGACCTACCTCGGCAACGCGCCCTACTGCTATGCGAGCACGCTCGCCATGACGCTGGGCAGCCCCGTGGCACCGGCGACCGTGGAGGCGCTGACCGGGTCGGCGTTCGGGTTCCAGCGCATCGGCGACCTGCCCCTGTTCGATCCGCCGGGCTGGGACCCCGACCAGGGGATCGACCAGGCGCTGGCCGTCATGGGCGTACGCCACGAGCGGATGACGTTCCCCGACGAGGCGGCGGCGCTCGCCACGCTGCGTCGCCTGGTGGCGGCGGGCCCGGTGTTCGTGGGGCCGCTGGAGATGGGGCTGCTGCGCCACCAGGGCGGCTCCGACCGGCCGATGGGCGCCGACCACTTCGTCGCGGTGGTGGCCCTCGACGACCGGCGGGTGGTCATGCACGACCCGCAGGGCCACCCGTACGCGCAGCTGCCCCTCGCCGACTTCCTGGCGGCATGGGGCTCCGGCACCATCGCCTACGCCGAGGGTCGCTTCCCGCTCCGGACGGGGTTCAGCGCACCGGTGGGCACCGTCGCCGACTGGGCTCGGGCCGTGCTGCCCCACGCCCTCGCCTGGGCCGAGGGGCGCCACGCCGTCGGGGACGCGCCCGGCGACAGCGTCGCCGCCCTGCAGGCGCTGCGTGACGAGACCCGGGCCGGCCGGCTGTCGCCGGTCGCGGCGTCGGTGCTGCGCGAGTTCGCGGTGCGGGCGGGGGCGCGGCGACGGGCCGACACCGCCGACCTCCTCCACCGCTTCGAGGCGCCGGCGGCCCTGCTCACCGCCCAGGCCGAGACGCTCGGCGGGGCCCAGCTCGACGTGATCGACGCCGACTGGGCGGCGCTCGCCGCCCGGCTCGACCGGCTCGCCGCCCTCCAGCGCGAGCTCACCGAGGCGCTGCGGGCCCTGGCCGGCTGACCGGACGACCCCTGCGCGCCTGGCTCAGCCGCCCACCTCCAGTCCCGACGACGAGAGCGCCGGCGCGGGCAGGTGGTAACGGGCGATCGGGCAGCCCGCGGTCACGTCCACGGAGCAGGCCACCCCGAACACGTCGGCCAGCATCTCCGAGGTGACCACCTCCAGGGGCGGGCCCTGCCGCACCACGCGGCCGTCCTTCATGGCCACCACGTGGTCGGACCAGGCCGAGGCGAAGTTGATGTCGTGCACCACCATCACGATCGTGCGCCCGAGATCGTCGGCGGCGCTGCGCAGCCGGCGCAGCATCGCCAGCGAGTGCGCCAGGTCGAGGTTGTTGAGCGGCTCGTCGAGCAGCACGTACGTGGTGTCCTGGGCCAGCAGCATCGCCACGAACGCCCGCTGCCGCTGCCCGCCCGACATCTCGTCGATGAACCGGTGGCGCAGGTCGACCAGGTCCATGTGCTCGATGGCCGCGTCGACCGCCGCCTGGTCGGCCGCCGTACGCCGCCCCTTCGAGTGCGGGAACCGGCCGAAGCCCACCAGGTCGTCGACGGTGAGCCGGATGTCGATGCCGTTGTCCTGCTTCAGGATCCCGACGACGGTCGCCAGCGTCCCCGTCGCGGTGGTGGCCACGTCGTGCCCGCCGATGGCGATGGTGCCGGCGTCGCAGGGCAGCAGCCGGGCCATCATCGACAGGAGGGTGGACTTGCCGGCCCCGTTGGCGCCCACGATCGAGGTGATGCCGCCCGTGGGCAGGGTGATGGTGACGTCGTCGACCACCACGGCCCTGCCGTACGACTTCGAGACGCCCCGTACCTTGATCATGCGGCACCTCGGCGCGGGTGATGGGTCATGCGAACGTCCCCTTCGGTCGGCTGCGGCTCACGACGAGCCAGATGAAGACCAGCCCGCCGCCGAACTCGATGATCACGCTGAGCACGGTTCCCATGTCGAGCACGTGCTCCAGCACCGCCTGCCCGGCCACGAGCAGGACGACCGCCAGGGCGCTCGCCAGCGGCATCGTCCAGGCGTGGCGGCCCGACGGGGAGAGCTGGTAGGCGAGGTTGGCGACGATGAGCCCCAGGAACGTGATCGGTCCTACGAGGGCGGTCGACACGCTCACCAGGAGCACCGCCACCAGCAGCACCTCCCGCACCATGGCCCGCGGGTCGACCCCCAGCCCCTGGGCGGTGGCGTGGCCGAGCGCCATCACGTCGAGGCGGTGGCGCCGGTGCCACAGCCAGGCGCTGCCGAGGCCCACCAGCACCGTCGACACCCCGAGCAGCTCGGGGCGGATGCCGTTGAAGCTGGCGAACAGGTGCGTCTGCAGCTGCATGAAGGCGGTCGGGTCCATCATGCGGGTGAGCAGCTGCTGCATCGACCGCAGCAGGGTGCCGAGCACGATCCCCACCAGCACGAGCAGGTGCACCGAGGTGCGGCGGCGCATCAGCAGCGCGGCCAGCACCCACCCGAAGCCGAGCATCGTCGTCAGGTTGATCCCGAACAGCGGCACCGGCCCCAGCACCGCCGACACGCCCGTGCCGAGCACGAACAGCAGCAGCGTCTGCACGAAGGCGAACATGGCGTCGAGGCCCATCACCGACGGGGTGAGGATCCGGTTGCCGGTGACCGTCTGGAACGCGACGGTCGCCATGCCCGCCGCCCAACCGACGAGCGCGAGCCCGAGGAGCTTGCGGCCCCGGAACTCGAGGGTGAAGGCGAGGTCGCCGCCGGAGTCGACGGCGAGGTAGGCGAGCCCCGACCCCGCCACGGCGAGGACCGCCGACGCGGCCACGAGCGCGGCCCGCGTCCGGGGGACGCCGACGCGGCCGAGGACCGCCGCCGGCGCGGTCACCGGGCACCCCCGGACCGGCCCTGCGGGGCCTGACGCAGCAAGATGACGAGGAACACCCCGGCGCCCAGGATCCCGGCGACGGTGCCGACGGGCACCTCGAACGGGCGGTTGACGGTGCGAGCCAGCAGGTCGCAGACGAGCACGAACCCGGCGCCGCTGACCGCGATCCACGGCAGGCTGCGGCGCAGGTTGTCGCCGAGCAGGTGGGCGACCACGTTGGGCACCACGAGACCGACGAACGGGATGGCGCCCACCACGACGAGGCAGACGGCGCTGCTGACCGCGATGAGGGTCAGGCCGAGGTCGACCGCCGCCCGGTAGCCGAGCCCGAGGCTGCTCGCGTGGGCCTCGCCGAGCGAGGCGATGGTGAAGCGGTCGGCGGCGACCCACACGGCCACGAACACGGCGGCGACGAGCCACAGCAGCTCGTAGCGTCCCCGCAGCACCCCGGAGAAGTCGCCGGCCATCCACGTGCCGAGGGTGGCGAGCAGGTCGTAGCGGTAGGCGACGAACGTGGTGGCCGCCGCGACCATGCCGGCGAGCATCATGCCGACCAGCGGCACCGCCACCACCGACTCGCCCCGGGGGATGGCGTCGACGAGTCGTACGAACAGCGCGGTGCCCAGCAACGCGGTGACGATCGCGACGAGCATCTTCACCACCAGCGGCGCGCCCGGCCACACCAGCGTGACCAGCAGGATGCCCACGGCCGCCGACTCCGAGGTGCCGACGGTGCCGGGCTCGACGAACCGGTTGCGGACGAGGACCTGCATCAGCAGCCCCGACAGGGCGAGCGCGGCGCCGGCCAGCAGCACCGCGGTGGTTCGAGGGATGCGGGAGACGAGGAGGTTCTGGACCTGCAGCCCGGTGGCCCGGCCCGTCAGCAGGTCGACGGGGCTCAGGTCGTTGACGCCGACGAAGAGGCTGGTGACGGCGAGGACCGCGAGGGTGAGCAGTGCGCCGGCCCACCACCATCGCCTGTGGCGGTGACGATGGTGGTGGGCCGGGGTGACGTGAGCGCCGGGATGGGAGGTGACGCTCACAGGCCGGCCACGGTACCTTCGATCATCGCCTTCGCGTTGTCGAGGCCGTGGATGACGATGTACCACCGCACGGGGTCGAGGTAGACCACGCGACCGGTCCGCCACGCGGTGGTGGTGGCGACCAGCTCGTTGGAGAGCACCTCCTTGGCGGCCTTCCCCTGCTCGCCCACGGCCACGTCCCGGTCGCAGACGAACAGCAGGGCCGGGTCGGCCTGCTGGATCGCCTCGAACGACATGGGCTGGCCGTGGCGGTCGGCCTTGATCTCGGTGACCGCCTGCGGCACCCCGAGGTCGGTGTGGATGGCGCCGAAGCGCGAGTCGGGTCCGTAGGCGGTGACCTTGGAGGCGCTGGTCATGAGGATCAGCCCCTTCTCGCCCTGCGGCATCTTCGCCTTGGTGGTGGCGATCACCTGCTTGAGCTCGGCGAGCTTGGCGTTCACCTCGGCCTGCTTGCCGAGGGCGGTGCCGAGGATGCCTGCGGAGGTGGCGATCCCCTCGTAGAAGGTGCCCGTGGTCTTGTACGTGACGTCGATGGTGGTGAAGTGCTTCGACAGCTCGGCGTACCTGCTGGCCGTACGGAACCCGATCACGACCAGGTCGGGCTTGAGCCTGTTGATCGCCTCGATGTCGGGCTCGGCCATCGAGCCGACGTTCGCCACCTTGTCGGTGTCGAACTGCGCGAGGAACGACGGGACGGTGCCACCCTTGGGGATCCCCACGACCCGGTCGCCCAGGCCGAGGCTGGCGATGGTGTCGAGGGCGCCGAAGTCGGTCACCACGATCGTGCGGGGGGCGGCCGGCACCTGGGTGGTGCCCTGGGCGTGGGTCACGCTCACGGTGCCTCCGCCCGAGCTGGCGGCCGAGGTCGCCCGGCCGTCGCCGCAGGCGGCGAGGGTGGCGGCCGCGAGGGCCCCGAGGCCCAGGGTGCGGCGCGAGAGGAGGGGGGTCATATGGGGCCTTCCGTGGTGGTCTTCTGGTCGGGGCCCAGGGCCCGTTCTGAGGTCAGCCTTACCTAATCACCCCCGCCAGCCTCGCGTCAACTTTCCGCAACGATCATGTTGTGAAATTGCCGGGGCACCGCGTGGCAGGCCCAGGACCGCAGGCTGCGCCGCCGCGCGGACCTGACCGGGCGACCGCTTCCCGGGACGAGGGCGGGCGACCCGTCCGGCCTCGATAGGCTCGGACCATGCCCGCCTCCGCCCGAGCGAACCACGCCCACTCCTGCCCCGACGCGCCCGCGCGTCTCGAACCGTGCGCGGCTCGGCGCCGCACGCCGCGGGGCACCCGTCACGACCGGCTCGCGGGCGTCGGGGCGATCGGCGCCGGCTCCCACCGGTACCCACCGCCGAGCACGGGGCCGGGCGCCCCGCTCGACCTGCCCGCCCTGCCTCCCAGCGCGGGGTCGTAGCGTCGTGGCCAGGCTGCGGCACGCCCTCGGCGTCGACCTCGGCAGCACGAGCACCAAGGTGGTCGCGCTGTCCCTCGAGGACGCCGCCCCCGCCGGGACGGTGATCGGGTCCTTCGCGACCCCTTCCGACGGGGAGCGGCTGTGGCGCGAGGTCGCCCGGCTGCTGCGGTCGGCGCTGGAGACGTACGGCCCACCGGAGGCGATCGGCATCGCGTCGATGGCGGAGTCGGGCCTGCCGCTGGGCGCCGACGACACCCCGTTGACGGCCGTCGCGCGCTGGGACCGGGCCGGTGCCTCGCGGCGGGTCCGGGCGCTGAGCCGCCCCGACCGGGAGCGGCACTTCCTCGCCACCGGGGTGCGGCTCCAGCCCAAGACCACCTGGTCGCTGCTCGACGACGTGCTGCGCCGCGGCGGCGTCCGCGACCGGTTCACCCGCTGGGTGGGGGTCGCGGACTGGCTGCTGCTGCGGCTCACCGGCGTGTACGGCACCGACGCCACCCTCGCGGGCCGCACCGGCCTCTACCCGCTCGCCCCCGACCCGGTACCCGTGTTCGCCGGCGAGCTCGGGCTCCGTACCGACCAGCTGCCCCCGGTCTCCCCCGGCCCGCACCCGCTGCGCTGCCCAGGCCTCGAGGCCATCGGCTACCCCTCGGGCGTACCGGTGCTGGTGGCCGGCCACGACCACGCGGTCGGGGCGTGGGGCGTGGGGATGCGCGCACCCGGCCACCTCGTCGACTCGGTCGGCACCGCCGAGGCGGTCACGCTCGGGGCGACGGGCCCCGTCGACCGGGTGGAGGCGTTCGCGCGGGCCACGTCGGTGGTGCGGTCGGTCGCCGGGTTCGAGGCCGTGCTCGCCGGCTCCCCCGCCTCCGGACGGCTCGTGGCGGCGTGGCGCGAGCGGCACCCGGACGAGCCGCTGCCCGCCGCGTTCGAGCACCCGTACGACGACCTCGTCGCCCCGTACCCGATGGGCCGCCAGGCGCCGGCGCCCGACCCGGGCGCGACGCTGCGGAGCCGGTCCGGCCGCGACCCGCTCGACCTGCCCGCCCAGCCGCTGCTGGAGGCGCTCGCCCACCAGGCCCGGTGGCTCGCCGAGGCCGTCACCGAGATGGCCGGCGACCCGCCCGAGCGGGTCACCCTCGTGGGTGCGGCCGTGCTCGCCAACCCGGCGTGGGCGGCGCTGAAGGCGTCGCTCGCCGACCTGCCGACCGACGTCTGCACCGCCGAGCAGCCCGTGGCGCAGGGGGCCGCGCTGCTGGCCTCCGTACGCGCCGGGGCCGCACCCGCCGACGCGACGCTGCCGACCCGCCCGGTGGCGCCGCTGCCGGACGACGCCGCCGAGGCCTACCGCCGCCGCCAGGCCGAGTTCGTCCGGTTCGTCACCGGCTGACCCCGCGGCTCACCCCATGCGGAAGCCGGTGCGCCCGGTCACCGGCACCCGCTCGGCGGCCACGCCGGTCACCCTGGCCCCCGGCGGCCCGTGCCCGCACCAGGCGACCATGTCGGCGACCGCGGCGGCGGGACCCTCGAACACGCCGGTCACCGTGTCGTCGGGCTCGTTGCGCACGTGGCCGCTGACCCCCAGCCGCTCGGCCTCGCGCCACGCGGCCCAGCGGAAGCCCACGCCCTGCACCCGGCCCGACACCACCACCCGCATCGCCCAGACGTCGCCCTGCATGCGCTCACCCTAACGAGGCGGCCACCGACCCCGCCGGGCGTCGCGGCCCCGGGCCGAGGGCCGCGGCCGGTGAGGCTTCCCTGACCCGGCCGAGGTCTGGGATCCTTCCCCTGACCGCCCCCGCACCCGTGCCGCGCGGGCGGGCCGCCACGGCCGAGGTGACCGCGGCGGTGTCCGGCCCTACGGAGGCAGCGATGAGCATCCCGTCCGGGAAGCGCCCCACGATCAAGGACGTCGCCAAGGCGGCGGGGGTGTCGAGGTCGACCACGTCGCGGGCGCTGACGGGCAAGGGCTACGTGGCCGCCGCCGTCGCGGACCGGGTACGGGCGGCGGCCGCCGGGCTCGGCTACGTGCCCGACGCGTCGGCGCGGTCGCTCAAGCAGCAGCGGTCCCGCATCCTGGGCATCGTCGTCTCCGACCTGCGCAACCACTTCTACGCCGACCTGGTGGCCGGGGCGTCGGCCGAGGCGCGCCAGGCCGGCTACTTCGTGATGACCTGCGACACCAGCGGCGAGCCCGACGGCGACCGATCGGCCGCCGAGGCGTTCGTGGCGCTGCGGGTCGACGGGGTGGTGAGCACGCCCGTCAACGCCGAGCTGGGCCACCTGCTCGAGCGCAACGGCGTGCCGCTCGTCGAGGTCGACCGCACCTTCAGCGACGGCGCCCTCGACTCGGTGACGGTCGCCAACCGGTCCGCCACCCGCAGGCTCGTCGACCACCTGCTCGACCTGGGCCACACCCGCATCGCCCTCCTCGTCGACGAGCCGGGCTGGACCACCGGCCGCGAGCGGCACGCCGGCTACGCCGAGGCGCTGGCCGCACGAGGCGTGGCGGCCGACCCGTCGCTGGTGCTCGGCACCGGGTGGGACGCCGAGGGGGCCCGGGCCACCACCGCCGCCCTCCTCGCCCGCCCCGACCGGCCCACCGCGGTGCTCGCCGCCAACAACGTGCTCGCCCAGGGCGCCTGGCGGGCCGTGCAGGAGGCGGGGCTCGCCGTGCCCGGCGACGTGTCGCTGGCGTCGTTCGACGACTCCCCCTGGATGTCGATGGTCTCCCCCGGCATCACCTGCGTCGCCCAGGACTCGGCCGAGTCGGGCCGCGTGGCCGTCCGCGTCCTGCTCGCCCGGATCGCCGACCCGCACGCCCCGGTCTCCGCCACCGAGCTGGCGTGCCGGCTCGTGCTGCGCGGCTCCACCGGCCCCGCGGCCCGCCGCCGACCCGCCGACCCCCGCCGCCCGCCTCGATCCGGGCGGACCGCTGCGGCGACGCCGTCGGGGTGACACGCTGTCGACCATGGCCAAGACGATCTCGCTGCTCACCTACGTCGACCGCCTCGCGGGCGACCTGCCGAGCCTCACCCGGCTGCTGACCGAGCGCATGCCGCAGCTCAACGGCGTGCACCTGCTGCCGTTCTTCACCCCGTACGACGGCGTCGACGCGGGCTTCGACCCCGTCGACCACGCCACCGTCGACCCGCGGCTCGGCACGTGGGCCGACGTCGCCGAGCTGGCCCGCCACGTGGCGGTCACCGCGGACCTCATCGTCAACCACGCCTCGGCGGAGTCGCCGGAGTTCCTGGACTGGCTCGCCCACGGCGACGCGTCCGGGTACGCGGGCATGTTCCTCACCTACGACACCGTGTTCCCCGACGGCGCCGCCGAGGCCGACATCACCCGCTTCTACCGGCCGCGGCCCGGCCTGCCGTTCACGCCCTACCAGCAGGCCGACGGCACCAAGCGCCTCGTGTGGACCACGTTCGAGCCGACGCAGGTCGACCTCGACGTGACCTCGCCGGCGGCGACCGCCTACCTCGACCGGATCCTGCAGGCGATGTCGGACGCGGGGCTCGTCACCGTACGCCTCGACGCGATCGGCTACGCGGTGAAGACCCGGTCGGGCGACTCCTTCATGGCGCCCGAGACCCTCGCCTACGTGGCCGACCTGGTGCGACGGTGCCACGACAAGCGGCTGGAGGTGCTGGTGGAGGTCCACTCCCACTACGCCGACGTGCTCGACATCGCGGGCCGGGTCGACCTCACCTACGACTTCGTGCTGCCGCCGCTGCTGCTCGACGCGCTGCGCACCGGCTCGTTCGACACGGTGGGCCGCTGGCTCGCCGTACGGCCCCCGAACTCGGTGTCGGTGCTCGACACCCACGACGGGATCGGGGTCGTCGACGCCAGCCGCAAGGACGAGCAGACGCCGGGCTTCCTCTCCGAGGACGACGCCGACGCCGTGTTCGCCGAGGCCGACCGCCGCACCGAGGGCCGGTCGGGGCGGGCGTCGGTGGTGCCGCAGTTCGCGCCCCGGCCCCACCAGGTCAACGCCACCTTCCTCGACGTGCTCGGCGGCCGGGCCGAGGCGCTGGTGGCGCTGCGGGCCGTGCAGCTGTTCCTGCCGGGGCCGGCGCACGTCTACTACGTGGGGCTGCTCGGGCGCGGCGACGACTGGGAGCGCTACGTGGCCACCGGTGTGGGACGCGAGATCAACCGGCACGTGTTCACCGCGGCCGAGGTCGACGCCGCGCTGGCCTCCGACGTCACCCGCGCCCAGCTGGGCCTGGCCCGGCTCGTCACGACGCACCCGGCGTTCGACGGCGACCTCACCTGGACCGCCGCCGGTGGCACCCTGCGCCTGGCGTGGGCGGCCGGCGACGCCCGCTGCTCGGCCGAGGTCACCGTGGCCGGCGACGACGTCGCCCTCGTCGTCGACGACGGCCGGCGCACCTACCGCACCGCCGCCGACCTGGCCACCCTCGCCTGACGTACGCCCCGGCGTACGCGGGGACCCCGCCGGGCGACCGGCGAACCCCGGCCTGCGCCCCGGCGGCGGGTGATTCGAGCGCCCCCGCCGCCGGTGCCGGGCACGAGACGCCGACCCGCGGGTCCCACGGCTGCTGGGCGGCATCGCGCCACGTCGATGCCCGGTGGCGCGCCACCGAGGTGCGCCGCGGGCAGGTGCCACACGGTGGGCCGGGGCCGCTAGGGTGAACATCCATGGCGCCACACGACCGACTCGACCCACGTTTCACCGCGCTGCCCCTCGACGCCCTCGCCGACGCCGCCCTGTCGCGGGCGGCCGAGCTGGGGGCCGCCCACGCCGACGTCCGGGTGGAGCGCATCCGTACCGGTGGCCGGCTGCTGCGCGACGGCCGCCTGGAGTCCACCACCAACGGCACCACCCTGGGCATCGGCGTCCGGGTCGTGCACGAGGGCGCGTGGGGCTTCGCGGCCGGCGTCACCCTCACCACCGACGCGGCCGCAGCCCTCGCCGACCAGGCGGTGGCCGCCGCCCGGGTGTCACGGGTGCTGAGCTCGCGGCCGGTGGAGCTGGCGCCCGAGCCGGTGCACGTGGGCGACTGGACGTCGTCGTTCGAGACCAACCCCTTCGACGTCGCCGAGGCCGACCGGCTCGGCCGGCTCCAGGAGCTGTCGGCCCTGGTCGCCAAGGGTGCGAGCGTCGACCACGTGACGGTCTCGTTCGAGATGGTCGACGAGTCGAAGTTCTACGCCGACACCGCCGGCACCCGCACCCGGCAGCGTCGGGTGCGGCTCCAGCCGTCGATCGAGGCCGTCAACGTACGCCAGGGCTACTCGTCCATGCGGTCGTGCAACCCGCCGGTCGGCATGGGCTGGGAGCACGTGGCCGACAACCGCGGCTGGGACTTCGACGCCGAGTGCGCGCAGATCCCCGAGTGGCTCGCCGAGAACGTGGCGGCCCCGTCGGTCGAGGCGGGCCGCTACGACCTGGTGGTCGAGCCGTCGAACCTGTGGCTGGTCATCCACGAGTCCGTCGCCCACGCCACCGAGCTCGACCGGGCGCTCGGCTACGAGGCGGCGTACGCGGGCACCTCCTTCGCCACCGTCGACCGCCTCGGCAGCCTGCGCTACGGCAGCGAGGCGATGCACGTGACCGGCGACCGGGTCACCGAGCACGGGCTGGCGTCGTGCGGCTGGGACGACGAGGGCGTCGCCGCGCAGACGTTCGACATCGTGAAGGACGGCGTGCTCGTCGGCTACCAGCTGAACCGGCAGATGGCGCACGAGCAGGGGCTGGACCGCTCCAACGGCTGCGCGTACGCCGACTCGCCGGGCCACATCCCGCTGCAGCGGATGCCGAACGTGTCGCTGCAGCCCGCCGCCGACGACACCACCGTCGCCGACCTGGTGGGCCGGGTCGAGCGGGGCCTCTACGTCGTGGGCGACAAGTCGTGGTCGATCGACATGCAGCGCTACAACTTCCAGTTCACCGGGCAGCGGTTCTACCGGATCGAGGACGGCGAGGTGACCGGCCAGGTGCGCGACGTCGCCTACCAGGCCACCACCACCGACTTCTGGGGCTCGATGGAGGCGGTGGGTGGCCGCGGCACGTGGCGGCTCATGGGTGCCCTCAACTGCGGCAAGGGCCAGCCCGGGCAGGTGGCACCCGTCTCGCACGGCGCGCCGGCGGCCCTGTTCCGCGACGTCAACGTGCTCAACACCGAGGCCGAGGGAGGCGACGCATGAGCGAGGTCACCAGCTGGATCGAGCAGGCGCTGGCGGCGTCGCGGTCCGACGAGTGCGTGGTGGTCGTCCGCGACACCACCGAGGCGAACCTGCGGTGGGCGGTCAACGCCCTCACCACCAACGGCCAGATGCACCACCGGACGGCCACCGTGATCGCGCTGCGCCACGGCGACGGCGCCGGCCACGCCGGCGTGGTGCGCGGGCCCCTGGCCTCGGCCGACGACCTGCTCGAGCTGACGCGGCAGGCCGACCAGGCAGCGCTGGCCGCCCCCGCCGACCCCGACGCGATGCCGCTGCCCGACCCGGTGGTCGACCCCGGCTACGAGGCGGGTCCCGAGCCGACGTCGATCGAGGTGTTCGCCGACCTCGCCCAGGCGCTGGGCCGCGCCTTCGTCGACGCCCGGGCGCGGGGCGACGAGCTCTTCGGCTTCGCCGAGCACCACTCCACCACCGTCTGGCTCGCGACCTCGACGGGGGCCCGGCGCCGGGCGGTGGAGCCGATGGGCCGGCTGGAGCTGAACGCGAAGCACGCCGACCGCATCGGCTCGGCGTGGGTCGGCTGCGCCACCGTCGACTTCTCCGACGTCGACGGCGACGCCCTCTACGCCGAGGCCCGGCAGCGGCTCGCGTGGAGCGAGACCCGGCTGGAGCTGCCGCCCGGCCGCTACGAGACGATCCTGCCGCCGAGCGCTGTGGCCGACCTCATGATCTACGCGT
>JBHAES010000068.1:0-10091 GCA_041855725.1 Actinomycetota bacterium | reverse complement strand
CTCGTGCTCGCCGACGAGCCGACCAGCGCCCTGGACGCCGACCTGGCCGCCGACGTCCTCGGCCTCGTCGACGCCCGGTCGCCGGGCCTGCTGCTCGTGACCCACGACCTGGCGCTGGTGCGCGGGCACTGCTCACGCGTCATCGTCATGGACCACGGGCGCATCGTCGACGACGGCCCGACCGCCGACCTGCTGACGCACCCCCGCGCCGAGGCCACCCGGCAGCTCGTCGCCGCCAGCCCGCAGCTGCGCGACACCGTACGCAGCCCGCGTCCTGCCGGGCGCGTGACGATCCGGGCCACCGGGCTCTCGCACGGCTACCGGGCGCCGCTGTTCGAGGGGCTCGACCTGGAGGTGCGGGCCGGGCAGGTCCTCGGCGTGCAGGGCCCGAGCGGGTGCGGCAAGTCCACGCTGCTGCGGCTGCTCGCCGGGCTGGAGCGGCCCACCGGCGGCGAGGTCCGGTCCGTCGACGGTGACGGCACGCCGCACCGGGAGCGTCCGGCGGGGTTCGTGATGCCCGTGTTCCAGAACCCGGTGGGCAGCCTGTCGCCGCGCTGGCCGGTGTGGCGCAGCCTCGCCGAGCCGTTGCGGGCGCGCGGGGAGCGACGCTCCGCCGCCGCGTGGCAGGCCTGGGCCCGGGAGCGGCTCGCCGAGGTCGGGCTGGCCGACCTCGACCCGCTGCGACGTCCCGGCGAGCTGTCGGTCGGGCAGGCGCAACGGGTCGCCGTGGCCCGCGCGCTGGCGGCGCGGCCGGCCGTCGTCGTCGCCGACGAACCGGGCGCGAGCCTCGACGTGCTGAGCGCCGAGCGGGTGTACGGGCTGCTCGCGGCCGCGGCGGAGGCCGGTGCCGCGGTGGTCGTGGTCAGCCACGACACGGCGCGCCTGGCGACGGTCGCCGACCGGCTCCTCGCCCACCGCGACGGCCGCTTCACCCCGTCCTGAGCCGGCTCAGCGGCCGGGTCGGGCGGCGTACGGGCACCGGGCGAGCCCGCCCGTCGCCTCAGGGGGCGAGCTCGACCCACACCCCGCTCGGGTCGGACGGCGCGTCGGCCCACACGGCGACGGTCACCGAGTCGGCGCCCACCTCGTCGCTCCAGTAGACCTCGTCGGTGGGTGTGACGGCCCGGAGCCGGCCCCACGGCGTACGCACCACCGTGCGGCTCAGCTCCACGAGATTGAGCTCGGCCGGCGGCGCCGCGTCGGTGACGAGCACCCGGGCGTTCGGCCGGCAGCGGACGCACACCGCCTCGTCGTTGGTCGCGACGGCGCCCACCCCGCCGGGCGGCAGCATGGCGTCGCCGCCGGAGTCGAGGATCACCAGGGGCTCGGCCGCCACGAACCGGGCCAGCACCTCCAGCACCTCCGGTGCCGCAGCCGTCCGAGCCGGCGTCGGCGACCCGGCGTCAGCCGTGGTCGCAGCGGCCACGGGGACGGTGGCAGCGGCAGCCGCCGGAGCAGGAACGGGCCCGTCGGCGTGGGTGGGGTGGGCGTCGTCGGGGCGTCCGGCTGCGCCGTCGTCCCCGGAGCCGTCGTCCCCGGTGCGGTCGTCGCTGGGCTCCTGCCCGGGGCCGCCGGCAGGCTCGTCGGCGGTCGCGTCGTCGAGGCGGGCGAGGGCCGCCTCGAGCCGCTCGACCTTGGCGTCGAGCTCGCCGGTGCGGCCGGGGCGGATGTCGGCCTTGAGCACGAGGCTGGTGCGGGTCCCGTACGCGCCGACGGCCTCGACGGCCGCCTTCACCACGGCCAGGCACTCGTCCCACTCGCCCTCGATGGTGGTGAACATGGCGTCGGTGCGATGGGGCAGGCCCGAGTCGCGCACGACCCTGACCGCCGCCGCCACCGCATCGTGCACCGAGTCCGACGTGCCGCCCCCCGACGGGGCCACAGAGAAGGCCACAAGCATTGCCACAGTGTGCCGAAGCCGCGTGGACCCGACCAAGCCACATGAGGAGAGTCTCCCCAGCCTCGCCCGTCTCACCCGCCACTGCCGTCCCAGGGGCGCCGCCGCTCGCCTGCCGTCCCCGACCCGGGCGGGCGCCGACCCTGCGGGCGCAGGTCATGGTCGGGGCGGGACCTGCGGCGGCGGCCCCCGGCCGTGCCGACCGTACCGGCCAGGTTGACAGGCTGCGGTGGGCGGGCACCGCATCGGTGGCGCCGGGCGCCGACGAGGCCGTGCGAGCCCCCGTGGCCGTACGAGCCGGGCCTGAGGAACCCCGCCCCGGGGAGTCTGGACCCTTCGCCGCGACTGTCGGTGTCCGCGGTTAGGCTGAGGTGCTGTACGAGACCACGAACAACCGGAGGGCACCGTGGCCGACCATCGCGACATCACCGACCGCCCCGACCTGGCGCAGGGGCAGGGCCGTGTCGGCCCCGTGCGCACGCGGATGCCCGTCTACCTCGACCTGCTGCCGCCGTGCAACAACGCCTGCCCGGCGGGGGAGAACATCCAGGAGTACCTGCGGCTGGTGAAGGCGGGCCACGACGAGCTGGCGTGGCGCCAGCTGGTGCAGGACAACCCGTTCCCCGCCATCCACGGCCGGGTCTGCTACCACCCGTGCGAGGGCGCGTGCAACCGGGCGGGGCTCGACTCGGCGATCTCGATCCACGGCGTGGAGCGCTACCTCGGCGACAAGGCGCTCGAGGAGGGGTGGCGCTTCCCGCAGGTCGACCAGCCGACCGGGTTCAAGGTGCTCATCATCGGGGCCGGCCCGTCGGGGCTGTCGGCGGCCTACCACCTGGCCCGGCTGGGCCACACCGTCGAGGTGCGCGACGGCGGCGACCTGCCGGGCGGCATGATGCGCTACGGCATCCCTGAGTACCGGCTGCCGCGCGACGTGGTCGACGCCGAGATCGACCGGATCCGAGACCTCGGCGTCACGATCGTCCAGAAGCACTACGTGAAAGACCTGCTGGCCGAGCAGCGCGAAGGCGGCTTCGACGCCGTGTTCGTGGCGATCGGCGCCCACCTGTCGAAGCGGGTCGACATCCCGTCGGTCGACGCGGGCCGCATGATCGACGCCGTCTCGTTCCTGCGCGGGGTGGCCAGCGGCGAGCGTCCCGTGATCGGGCGCCGGGTGGCGGTGTACGGCGGCGGCAACACCGCCATGGACGCGGCCCGGGTGGCCCGCCGCCTCGGCGCCGAGGAGTCGATCGTCATCTACCGGCGCACCGAGGACCAGATGCCGGCCCACGCCGCCGAGAAGGAGGCGGCCGAGGCCGAGGGCGTGCAGATGAACTGGCTGCGCACCATCCAGGCGATGGAGTCGCAGAAGGTCACCGTCGAGGTGATGGAGCTCGACGAGAACGGCAAGGCCCGCGGCACGGGCCGGTTCGAGGAGCTGGAGGCCGACACGGTGATCCTGGCCGTCGGCCAGGAGGCCGACTCCAACTTCCTCAAGGCGATCCCGGGCATGCGGTTCGACGGCGACGTGGTGCGCGTCGACCCGCAGACCCTGATGACCGACGTGGCCGGCATCTTCGCCGGCGGCGACGCCGTACCCAGCGAGCGCACGGTCACCATCGGCGTCGGCCACGGCAAGCGGGCGGCCCGCATGATCGACGCCTACCTGTTCAACCACGTCGCCCCGCAGCGTCAGAAGCACCAGGTCGCCACCCTCGACATGCTCAACCTGTGGTACTTCGGCGACCATGCGCGGCGGATGGAGCCCGAGCTCGACGCGTCGATCCGTACGGAAGGGTTCGACGAGATCGTCGAGGGCCTCAACCCGCAGGAGGCCCACTTCGAGGCGGCACGCTGCCTGTCGTGCGGCAACTGCATCGAGTGCGACGGCTGCCTCGGCTCGTGCCCCGAGGACGCGGTGATCAAGCTCGGCAAGGGCTTCCGCTACCGCTACGACTACGAGAAGTGCACCGGCTGCGGGACCTGCTACGAGCAGTGCCCCGTGCACGCCATCGAGATGATCCCGGAGCGTTGACATGACCGACACCCAGCAGCAGGTCGCCGGCGGCGAGGCCGCCCGACCCACCCGCGTCATCGTCGACGGCAACGAGGCGGCCGCCTCGGTGGCCTACCGGCTCAACGAGCTGTGCTCGATCTACCCGATCACGCCGAGCTCCACGATGGCCGAGCTCGCCGACGAGTGGTCGGCGCACGCCAAGCCCAACATCTGGGGCCAGGTGCCCACCGTGATCGAGATGCAGTCCGAGGCGGGCGCCGCCGGAGCCATGCACGGGGCGCTGCAGGGCGGGGCGCTGTCGACCACCTTCACCGCGTCGCAGGGCCTGCTGCTGATGATCCCCAACATGTACAAGATCGCCGGCGAGCTCACCTCCACGGTGTTCCACGTGGCGGCACGCTCGCTGGCCACCCAGGGCCTGTCGATCTTCGGCGACCACCAGGACGTGATGGCGGTGCGCCAGACCGGGTTCGCGCTGCTGGCGAGCGCGTCGGTGCAGGAGGCGCACGACATGGCGGCCGTGGCGCAGATGGCCACCCTCGAGTCGCGCATCCCGTTCCTGCACTTCTTCGACGGGTTCCGCACCTCGCACGAGCTCAACACGCTGCTGATGCTGAGCGACGACGACCTGCGCGCCCTCATCCCCGACGAGCTGGTGCGCGAGCACCGGGCGCGGGCGCTGAGCCCCGAGCACCCCTACATCCGCGGCACCGCCCAGAACCCCGACACCTACTTCCAGTCGCGCGAGACGGTGAACCCGTTCTACGCGCGGGTGCCCGGCATCGTCGAGGCAGCGATGGCCCGGTTCGCCGAGCGCACCGGCCGTTCCTACGACCTCGTCAGCTACCACGGCCACCCTGAGGCCGACCGGGTCGTCATCGTGATGGGGTCGGGCGCCGAGACCTGCGTGCAGGGCGTCGACCACCTCAACGCCCAGGGCGCCAGGGTGGGCGTGGTGCAGGTGCGGCTCTACCGGCCGTGGCCGGTCGAGCAGGTGCTCGCCGCGATCCCCGCCACGGCCCGTACGGTGGCGGTGCTCGACCGTACGAAGGAGCCGGGCTCGGGCGGCGAGCCGCTGTTCCTCGACGTGGTGAGCAGCCTCGGCGAGGCCTACTACTCGGGGCGGCGGGCCACGATGCCGTCGGTGATCGGCGGGCGCTACGGCCTGTCGAGCAAGGAGTTCACCCCGGGCATGGTGGTGGGCATCTTCGACGAGATGGCCAAGCCGTCGCCGCGGCCGAGGTTCACCGTCGGCATCAACGACGACGTGTCGATGACCTCGATCGGCTACGACTCCGAGCTCGACGTGGAGTCGCCGGCCACGCTGCGGGCGGTGTTCTACGGCCTCGGTTCCGACGGCACGGTCGGGGCCAACAAGAACACGATCAAGATCCTCGGGTCGGTGCCCCACGCCGACTCGGGGGAGCCGTTCTGGGCGCAGGGCTACTTCGTCTACGACTCGAAGAAGTCGGGGTCGCGCACCGTGTCGCACCTGCGGTTCGGGCCCGAGCCGATCAAGGCGCCCTACCTGGTGAGCAAGGCTGGGTTCATCGGCTGCCACCACTGGTCGATCCTCGAACGGGTCGACGTGCTGGAGTTCGCCCGCCAGGGCGCCACCCTGCTCATCAACAGCCCGTATGCGGCCGACGAGACCTTCGACCGGCTGCCGCGCTCCATGCAGCGCACCATCATCGACCGGGGCATCACGGTCTACGCCATCAACGCCAACGAGGTGGCTCGGGCCGCCGGGCTGGGCGGGCGTACGAACACGGTGCTGCAGACCTGCTTCTTCGCGATCTCGGGGGTGCTGCCCACCCAGGCGGCGATCGAGGCGGTGAAGAACGCCATCACCAAGACCTACGGGCGCAAGTCGCAAGAGATCGTCGACAAGAACCATGCTGCGGTCGACCACGCGGTGGCGCACCTGCACCGGCTCGAGGTGCCCGACCACACCACCAGCACCCACGACCTGATCCACCCGGTGCCGCTGTCGGCGCCCACGTTCGTCAAGGACGTCACGGCCCGCATGCTCGCCGGCCGCGGCGACGACCTGCCGGTGTCGGCGCTGCCGGTCGACGGGTCGTACCCGTCGGGCACCACCCAGTACGAGAAGCGCAACGTGAGCGACATCGTCGCCGAGTGGGACCCGCAGGTGTGCATCCAGTGCGGCAACTGCGCGTTCGTGTGCCCCCACGCGGTGCTGCGGGCGAAGTACTACACCACGTCGGCGCTCGACCCGGCACCGGCGTCGTTCCAGTCGGCCGAGCTCAACGCGGCGGGCGTGCCCGAGGCCCGCTACACCCTCCAGGTGTACGCCGAGGACTGCACCGGCTGCGGCCTGTGCGTCGAGGCGTGCCCGGTGAAGAACCTGCGCCAGCCCGGCAAGAAGGCCATCAACCTGGTGCCGCTGCTCGACCGCACCGACGCCCGCGCCAATGTCGAGTTCTTCGAGACGCTGCCGATGAACGACCGGTCGCGCATCGACTTCGGCACGGTGCGCGGCACCCAGTTCCTGGAGCCGCTGTTCGAGTTCTCGGGCGCGTGCTCCGGCTGCGGCGAGACGCCGTACCTCAAGCTGCTGAGCCAGCTGTTCGGCGACCGGGCCACCGTCGCCAACGCCACCGGCTGCTCGTCGATCTACGGCGGCAACCTGCCCACCACGCCGTGGGCGAAGAACGGCCGGGGCCGCGGTCCGGCCTGGTCGAACTCGCTGTTCGAGGACAATGCCGAGTTCGGGCTGGGGCTGCGACTGGCGGCCGACCTGCACGCCCAGCTGGCCCGGACCCGGCTCGCACAGATGCGTGACCTGCTCGGCGACGGCACGGTCGACGCCCTGCTCGACGCGTCGCAGGAGTACGAGTCCGACCTGGAGCAGCAGCTCGACCGGGTGGAGGCGCTGAAGCGGCGGCTCGCCGAGCTGGGCGGCAGCGACGACCCGCAGGTGCGGCTCAAGGTCGCCGACCTGGCGTCGGTGTGCGACCACCTGCTGCGCCGCTCGGTGTGGATCGTCGGCGGCGACGGCTGGGCGTACGACATCGGGGCGGGTGGCGTCGACCACGTGCTCGCCTCGGGCCGCGACATCAACATCTTGGTGATGGACACCGAGGTCTACTCCAACACGGGTGGGCAGGCGTCCAAGTCGACCCCGCTCGGCGCGGTCGCCAAGTTCGCTGCGGCAGGGAAGGTGACCAACAAGAAGGATCTCGCCCTGCAGGCGATCTCGTACGGCAACGTGTACGTGGCGCGGGTGGCGATGGGCGCCGACCCGCAGCAGGCGCTCAAGGCGTTCCGGGAGGCGGAGGCCTACCCGGGTCCGTCGCTGATCATCGCCTACAGCCACTGCATCGCCCACGGCATCGACATGCGCAAGGGCCTCGACCAGCAGTACCGGGCGGTCAACTCGGGCCACTGGCCGCTGATCCGCTACAACCCGGTCGTGCGTGACCGGGGCGGCAACCCGTTCCTGCTCGACTCGCCGCGGCCACGGCTCAGGCTGCGCGACTACATGTACCGCGAGCTGCGCTACAAGATGCTCGCCGCGGCGGCGCCCGACGAGGCCGAACGCATGCTCGAGCTCGCCCAGCACACGGTCGAGCAGCGCTGGAAGGAGTACGAGCGCATGGCCACCATGGCGGCCGACGAGTTCGAGTCCGACGCCCGCAGCACCACCCGGAAGAAGGAGCTGTCATGAGCTACCTCGCCACCCGCTACCTCGGGCTCGACCTGCGGACGCCGCTGGTCGCCTCGGCGGGGCCGCTGCAGCAGACGGTCGACGGCATCAAGGCGCTGGCCGACGCCGGGGTGGGGGCCGTGGTGCTCTACTCGCTGTTCGAGGAGCAGATCCGCGCCGAGGAGGCCCGCGAGGTCAACCTGACCCTCGACATCGAGGACATGTTCGCCGAGGCGGTCTCCTACTTCCCGGTGGTGCCGCGTACGGGGACCCAGCAGGTGGACGCGGCGTCGGCGGCGTACCTGAGGCTCATCGAGGACTCGGCCAAGGCGGTCGACGTGCCGGTCATCGGCAGCCTCAACGGCACCACCACGGGCGGCTGGATCCGGTTCGCCAAGCGCATGGAGGACGCGGGGGCGGCGGCGCTAGAGCTCAACATCTACCTGGTGCCCGGCGACCTCACCGCGTCGAGCGACGAGATCGAGAACCGCCACCTCGAGATCCTCGCCGGGGTGAAGGACGCGGTGAGCATCCCGGTGGCGGTGAAGCTGTCGCCGTACTTCTCGTCGTTCGGCGCGTTCGCCCTCGAGCTCGACCGGGCGGGCGCCGACGGCCTCGTCATGTTCAACCGGTTCTTCCAGCCCGAGGTCGACATCGACACCTTCTCGATGGTGCCGGGGGTGGCGCTGTCGACGCAGTTCGACGGCCGCCTGCCGCGGACGTGGATCGCGGCGCTGCACGGCCGGGTGCAGGCGTCGCTCGCCGGCACCGGCGGGGTGTGGAGCGCCGACGACGTGGTGCGTTACATCCTGGCCGGTGCCGACGTGGTGATGACCACCTCCGCGCTCGTGCAGCACGGCCCCGCCTTCGCCGCCGAGCTGGAGCAGGGCCTCGAGTCGTGGCTGCGGCGCCACGAGATGACGGTGGCCACGGCCCGCGGCCGGCTCGCGATCCCCGACCACATCCCCGCCGACGACTACGAGCGGCAGGGCTACGTCGCCGCCCTCCAGCAGGCCAAGTCGGTCTACGGCAGCCTCACCGGCAGCTGACCGCGGGCCGCCGCTGAGGGCTGCGCAGCCGGGAGTCGGCTCCAACCTGCGGGCGTGTACGAGACGCATGCCCGCAGGGCGGACGCCGCCCCCGGCTCGAACAGGCGTCCGAGCAGCGCTGCGTACGTACGAGTCGCTCTCTCGACGACGCTCGGACGGATCTTGCTCCGCCATGGGCGATACCGTCGTGGCCTGGTGGGCTTCTGGGTCCTCTGGCGGCCCTGGGCTCGCCGCTCCTCACCGGGCCGGTTAGGCTCACCTGAGTCGAGCGGCGCGTGGGTCGCGCCGCCTTGTGAGTCCAGGAGCCGCCATGGCCGCAGCGCGTGACGCCGTACCCCTGCCCACGATCGCCACCGCCGCGGGGCGGCGGGCCAGCGTGGTGTCGTTCCTGCTGGCGTGCGTGGCGTCGGTGAGCCAGGCCGGGGTGCTGATCGCGGTGGGGCGGGCGGTGGGCGACCTCGTCGCCGGTCAGCCGCCGAACCGGCAGCTGGTCGTGGCCACCTGGTGCGCGGTCGCGTCGGCGTTGGCGCACCTGGCGGCGCAGGCGGTGGCCCGGGAGTCGGCGGCCACCGAGGAGTCACGGCTGCGGCGCAGGGTGCTCGCCCACCTGGTCGCGCTGGGTCCGGCGCGCACCACCGAGGTCCGTACGGGGGCCACCGTCTCCACCCTCACCGACGGCGCCGAGCGGGTCGCCCTCTACCGGCAGACGTTCCTGCCGCAGGCGATCGCGTCGGCGTCGGCACCGGCGCTCGTGGTGGTGCTCGTCGGGGTGAGCGTCGATGCCGTGCCCGCGCTGGTGCTGGCCGGGTCGGTGGTGGCGATCCCGCTGCTCGTCGGCGGGTTCCAGGCGGTGTTCCGGCGCAGCTCGTCGCAGTCGCGACGTGAGCGCACCCGGCTCGCCGCCCGCTACCTCGACGCGATCCAAGGGCTCACCACCCTCGTGCTCTGCCGGGCCGCCCGGCGCACGGAGGACCAGCTGCGCGAGGCCGGCGAGGCCAACCGGCGCGCGGTGATGCGGCTGCTCGCCGGCAACCAGGTGGTGATCCTCGTCACCGACGGCCTGTTCTCGCTGCTGCTGGTGGGCGGCGCGATCGTGTCGGCCCTCCTCCGGGTGCAGAGCGGCGCCATCGGGGTCGGCGACGCGCTGGCGATCGTGCTGGTGTCGTACGCGCTGCTCGAACCCCTCGACCAGGTCGGCGCCTTCTTCTACGTCGGCATGAGCGGCCTGGCGAACCAGCGGGCGATGCGGGCGATCCTCGCGATGCCCGTGGAGCAGGCAGCCGCCGAGCCCGGCGAGTCGGCCGACCCGCCCGGGGCCGCGCCCGACGAGGCGTTCCGGCTGACGGGCGTGGACCTCGGCTACGGGGACGCCGCGGTGCTCACCGGGATCGACCTGGTGGCCCGCCGCGGGGAGCAGGTGGCGCTGGTGGGCCCGTCGGGCGCGGGCAAGTCCACGCT
>JBHAES010000067.1:0-6700 GCA_041855725.1 Actinomycetota bacterium | reverse complement strand
GGTACGAGTCGCGGCAGCACGCCTGCGCCCGTACCAGATCGGAGCCGTCCGCCACGCCCGGAGCACCCAGGGCACCGCCCGCAACCACCACCAGCACCCCGGGGCCAACCGCACCCGGCTGCGGGACCGACCACCGGCCGCCCGCGACCACCGGTGTCGTTCCTGCGGCGCGGACCCGTCGCGACCACCGGCGGCCCTGGACGCGTCGCGGGCCCGTGGGACGACCACCGCCCGCAACCACGGACGATGATGGTCGCGGCCGACGACGCCACCGGCGACGACGACCCCGCCCCTGGAACGATGCCCGCAGACCGGAAGAAGCCGTGGCAGCACCCCAACGCCCGCACCAGACCGGAGCTCTCCGCCTCATCGACGCCCGGAGCACCCGGGGCACCGCTCGTAACCACCAGCAGCACCCCAGACCGAGGCAGCTGGCCGTCGAAGCGAGCCGACGAGCCCCGACCACGCCCTCTCATCGGTCGGTGGCCCCTCGCGCCGGTTGCGACGTGTGCCCGCACGTTGCTGCTCGCCCTGGCCGAGCAGGCAGCGGCGACCCATCGGTGCGGTGGGCGGCTGGCCCGCAGGCCCGGTGCCGGCTCGGCCGTGACCTGGCGCTGCCCCCTCGCCCACGGTCGGCGCGCGGTGAGACCTGAGACTTGGCTGAGATCTCCAGCGGCTCGCAACCATTCGTCGGGGTCGTACGTCTGTGGGGGGCATGACGACGTTCGATGATGACCAGACCTTCGCATTCGACGCCCGTGGCGAGCAGCCGATGGCCTTCGCCGCCGAGGGGGCCGCGCCGTCCCGACGCCGGGCGCCCTGGCTGGTGGGGCTCGCGGTCGCGGCCGTGACCGCGGTGACGGGCCTCCTGATGGTGAACCCGGGCCGGGTGCTGGCTGCAGGCAACGATCCCGTTCCCCCCGTCGCGACCGAGACCCAGGCCCCCGCGGAGCCGGTCGACGTGGCCGCGACGCCGGAGGCCTCCCCGACCACGGCCGCCGCCGAGGCGACGGCGAACCAGGCCACCACGGCTCCCACCGCGAAGCCGGCCACCGCGAAGGCGACCGCGAAGGCAGCCACCGCCAAGACGACGAAAAAGGCCGCCGCGAACGTGACGCTGATGGACATGGACGGGGCGAAGGTGGCCGTGCCGGCCGGGTGGACGGCGACGAAGATCGCGCAGGGCTGGTGCCTCGCCCCGGCCGGGGCCGTGGCGGGCTCGTGCCCCATCTCGGTGCGGTCGTACACGGCGCATCACGGCGCCCGGCTCGACGCCGACATCGACGGCGGCTTCGAGTCCAAGCCGCAGCACTGCGAGGCGGGGGACACCGCCACCCTGACCAAGGCGGCCACCGTGACCTGGGGCGGCCGGGAGGCCGAGCTCCGCGCGATGTCGTACCCCTGCGGCGTGAAGACGGCGACCTACGTGGTGCCGACCTGGCCGTCGTACGTGATGTACAGCGACGCCGCCACCGACGACGTGCGCGCGGCGATGGCCACGGTGGCCCGGCAGAGCCAGCTGCCCGCGCAGTCGCGGCCGGTGCGGCTGACCGACTTCGGCGTGGTGGAGTCCATCAGCCCCGTGTCCGGCGGCTACCGGGTGGTCATCGACCGTGCGATCCTGACGCCCGGCAGCCGGCTGCGCAACGACAGCCGCACCACCTACACCTACACCGTGACGAACCTGGGCACGTGCCGTCACAGCGACGCCCAGCTGAGCAGCGGCGAGCTCGTGAAGCTGGCCAGCACCGACGGGCGCAAGGCCGAGATCAGCTGGTGCCACGACAACTGACCCGACAGATCTGACCCGACCGATCTGACCGATCTGACGCGTAACGGTCGTCTGGCGCCCCGCCGGCCCCATCCGGCGGGGCTTCGCCGTGCTCGGACGTCCTGGAGCGCCGTCGGCTGCGTACGCGCCCGTACGCGCCCACCTTGCATGAGTGAGCGCTCACTCATTAGGCTGTGCGGACGTGAGCAGAGCCACACCCATGCCGCCCGACGAGCGGCGCGCGGCCATCGTCGACGCCACGGTGCCGCTGGTCATGGCGTACGGGGCCGAGGTGTCGACGCGTCAGATCGCCGAGGCGAGCGGGCTGGCCGAGGGCACCCTGTTCCGGGTCTTCCCGAACAAGGAGGCCATCGTGCAGGCCTGCGTCGACCGCATCCTCGACCCTGACGACCTGGTCGCCGACATCGCGGCCATCGACCGCACCCTGCCGCTCACCGACCAGCTCGACCAGCTCGTCGTACGGCTGCGGGCCTCCGGCGACCGGGTGGCCCGCATGATGGCGGTGCTGCACCGCCGCCCGACCCCGCCCCGCCACCACGACGGCGACCCCGCCGACCACGAGCGCCGGTGGGACGAGCGCCGCCGCGCCCCCGTCGCGGCCATCACCGCGCTCCTCGCCCCCCACGCCGACGCGCTGCGCGTCGAGGTCCCGGTAGCCGTCATGTTCGTACGGGGCCTGGTGTTCTCGGCCAC
The DNA here is from genome assembly GCA_041855725.1 of Actinomycetota bacterium. Lineage (GTDB taxonomy): Bacteria > Actinomycetota > Actinomycetes > Propionibacteriales > Propionibacteriaceae > JBHAES01. Next base: position 4,215 of record JBHAES010000067.1, on the reverse strand, counting down.
CTTCCCCCTCTTCGTCGACGACGTGCCCGACGACGCCACCCTCGCCGACCTGGTCCGCCACGCCATCTGCAAGGAGCCCTGATGTTCTCCCATGCCCTCAACCGGCTCCTCGGCCGGTACCTCAGGCCGTACGCGGCCTCGCTCGCCCTCGTGGTGACGCTGCAGTTCCTGGCCACCCTGGCCGGCCTGGAGCTGCCCACCCTGAACGCCGACATCATCGACAACGGCGTGGCGAAGGGCGACACCGCCTACATCTGGACCCACGGTGCGTTGATGCTGGGCGTCTCGCTGGTGCAGGTGCTGGCCCAGGTCGGCGCCGCCTGGTTCGGGGCCCGGCTCGCGATGGGCTTTGGCCGCGACGTGCGCGATGCGGTCTTCAGTCGTACGCTCGCGTTCTCCACCCGCGAGGTGAACCGGTTCGGTGCGCCGTCGCTCATCACTCGCACCACCAACGACGTGCAGCAGGTGCAGATGCTCGTGCTGATGACCTGCCTCATGCTCATGGGTGCCCCCATCACGATGGTCGGCGGCGTCATCATGGCGCTGCGCACCGACGTGCCCCTGTCGGCGGTCATCCTCGTGGCGGTCACCGTCATGGGCGTCATCATCAGCATCCTCGCCACGATGATGGGTCCGCTGTTCGCCCTCATGCAGCAGCGCATCGACGGGCTCAACCGGGTGGTCCGCGAGCAGATCAGCGGCATCCGGGTGGTGCGGGCGTTCGTGCGTGAGCCGTACGAGACCGTACGGTTCGCCCGGGCCAACGCCGACGTCGCCGAGACCGCCCTCAAGACGGGACGGCTGATGGCGACCATGTTCCCCGTCGTCATGCTCGTGCTGAACGTGTCGAGCGTGGCGGTGCTGTGGTGGGGCGGGCAGCGCATCGACGCCGGCGACATGCAGGTGGGCCAGCTCACCGCGTTCCTCACCTATCTGATGCAGATCCTGTTCAGCGTGATGATGGCCACGATGATGCTCATCATGGTGCCCCGTGCCGCGGTGTGCGCCACCCGCGTCATGGAGGTGCTCGACACCGAGCCGAGCGTCGCCTGGCCGCAGCACCCCGTCACCACCCTCGCCGGGCACGGCGAGGTGGCGCTGCGCGGTGTGGGGTTCACCTACCCGGGCGCCGAGGATCCGGTGCTGTCGGACCTCACCTTCGACCTGCGCCCAGGCCGCACGACGGCTGTGATCGGCTCCACCGGGTCGGGCAAGTCGACCCTGGTGAACCTGGTGCCGCGGCTCTACGACGCCACCTCGGGCACCGTCGCCCTCGACGGGGTCGACGTCCGTGAGATCGACCCCGACCTGCTGTGGCGCCGGATCGGCCTGGTGCCGCAGAAGCCGTACCTGTTCAGCGGCACCGTCGCCAGCAACCTGCGCTACGGCAAGCCGGACGCCACCGACGACGAGCTGTGGCGGGCGCTCGAGACGGCGCAGGCCGCCGACTTCGTACGGGCCATGCCGGGCGGGCTGGACGCCCCCGTCGCCCAGGGCGGCACCAACGTGTCGGGCGGGCAGCGGCAGCGCCTGTCGATCGCGCGGGCCCTCGTGAAGCGGCCGGAGGTCTACATCTTCGACGACTCGTTCTCGGCCCTCGACGTGGCCACCGACGCCCGGCTGCGCGCCGCCCTCGCCCGCGAGACCGACGATGCCGCCGTGCTCGTCGTGGCGCAACGGGTCTCGACCATCCGCGACGCCGACGAGATCCTCGTGCTCGAGCACGGACGCATCGTCGGCCGCGGCACCCACGACGAGCTGGTGGCGACGAACCCCACGTACGCCGAGATCGTCGACTCCCAGGTCAGCGCCGAGGAGGCAGGAGCATGACCGACCCTACGACGAACGACGCCGTGCCGGCCGCCGAGCCCGGCGCCGCGGCCCCGGCGGAGGGCGTGGCCGGTGCCGACGCGCCCCCCGGGCAGGTGAAGGTCGCCAACGAGCGACCCCGCTACGGGCCGAAGACCCCCCAGCGCGGCCCCATGGGCGGCCCGATGGGTGGCGGCACGGGCGAGAAGGCGGTGCGGTTCTTCCCGTCGCTGAAGCGGCTCGTCGGCCACCTGGCCCCGCAGCGGCTGCGGCTCACCGTGGTGATCGCGGTCGGCATCGTCGGCGTGGCGCTCAACGTGCTCGTGCCGAAGCTGCTCGGCTTCGCCACCGACGTGATCTTCAGCGGCCTCATGGGCAAGGCACTGCCGGCGGGCGTCTCCAAGGACCAGCTGGTCGCGGCGCTGCGCACCGCCGCCGCCGGCGGGGCGGGGGCCGAGCAGGTGCGCCAGCAGCTGGCCGCCGCCGGGCTGCCCACCGACGCCGACCAGCTCACCAGCCTGGCCGACATGCTCGCCCGCATGGACGTGGTGCCCGGGCAGGGCATCGACGTCGCCCGGCTCGGCGCGTGGCTGGCGCTGGCCCTGGTGCTCTACCTCACCGCAGCCCTGCTGATGTGGGCCAACGGGTGGATCCTCAACGGCGTGGTGCAGCGTACGGTGTACGAGCTGCGCCGCCAGGTGGCCGCCAAGCTCGACGTGCTGCCGCTGTCGTACTTCGACAAGCAGCCCCGTGGCGAGCTGCTCAGCCGCATGACCAACGACATCGACAACGTGTCGCAGTCGCTGCAGCAGACGCTCTCGCAGCTGCTCACCTCGGTGCTCACCCTGATCGGCGTGCTCGTGATGATGCTGACGGTGTCGCCCCTGCTCACCGGCATCACCGTGGTGTCGATCCCGGTCGTCTTCGTCGTGGTCGGCGTGATCGGCTCCCGGTCGCAGAAGCGGTTCGCCGCCATGTGGAAGGCCACCGGCGAGCTCAACTCGGCCATCGAGGAGGCCTACACCGGCCACGCCCTGGTGAAGGTGTTCGGCCGCCAGCGCGAGGTGGGCGCCGACTTCGCCCAGCGCAACACCCGGCTCTTCGAGTCGGCGTTCGGTGCCCAGTTCCTCAGCGGCATCATGATGCCGTTGATGTTCTTCATCGGGAACCTCACCTACGTGCTCGTCGCGGTCGTGGGCGGGCTGCGGGTCGCCTCGGGCCAGATGAACCTCGGCGACGTGCAGGCGTTCATCCAGTACTCCCGCATGTTCTCCCAGCCGCTGGGCCAGGTGGCGTCGATGGCGAACCTGCTGCAGTCGGGCGTCGCGTCGGCCGAGCGGGTGTTCGAGGTGCTGGACGCCGAGGAGCGCACCCCCGACGCCGACGGCACCCTGCCCGAGCCCGTCGAGGGCCGGATCGCGTTCGAGCACGTCGACTTCTCGTACGACCCTGACAAGCCGCTCATCACCGACCTGAACCTGGTCGCCGAGCCGGGCCGCACCGTCGCGATCGTCGGCCCCACCGGCGCGGGGAAGACCACCTTGGTGAACCTGCTCATGCGCTTCTACGAGATCCAGGGCGGCCGCATCACCCTTGACGGGGTCGACATCACCACGGTGCCCAGGGCGGCGCTGCGGGCGAACGTCGGCATGGTGCTGCAGGACACCTGGTTGTTCCACGGCACCATCCGCGACAACATCGCCTACGGTCGTCCCGACGCCACCGAGGACGAGATCCGGGCCGCCGCGAAGGCCACGTACGTGGACCGTTTCGTCCGCTCGCTGCCCGACGGCTACGACACCGTCATCGACGAGGAGGGGTCCAACATCTCCGCGGGCGAGAAGCAGCTGGTCACCATCGCGCGGGCGTTCCTCGCCGACCCGACGATCCTCATCCTCGACGAGGCGACCTCCTCGGTCGACACCCGCACCGAGGTGCTGGTGCAGCGAGCGATGGCCGCGCTGCGCCGCGACCGGACCTCGTTCGTGATCGCCCACCGCCTGTCGACCATCCGTGACGCCGACGTGATCCTCGTCATGGAGCAGGGCAGCATCGTCGAGCAGGGCACCCACGCCGAGCTGCTGGAGCAGAAGGGCCGCTACCACCACCTGTACCAGTCCCAGTTCGCCGCCCCGGCCGACGACTGAGCGCCTCGGCGGAGGCTGCGGGGCGAGGTCCTGCTACCGGTTCCGGCGGGGCGGGCTCACGGTGCGTGAGGTATTGCTCGTCAGGGGGCAGTGTCCGAAGGGTCCACGTGAGCCGGGGTGTCTGCCGACCCGACTGCCGGGGCCCTGAAGGGGCGGCGCACGGATGGCGCGGGCGGTCACTGGTGGTGGAGGATCAAAGCGGAGACGTACCGCGCCTGTCAGCTGCCCGACCCCTGTGGTGGGCAGTCGCGGCCAGCCG
>JBHAES010000066.1:0-4761 GCA_041855725.1 Actinomycetota bacterium | reverse complement strand
GCTCACCGAGCTGAAGGTCGACGGCGGCATGACCGCCAACGACACCCTCATGCAGTTCCAGGCCGACATGGTGGGCGTGCCCGTCGTGCGGCCGGTCGTCGCCGAGACCACCGCGCTCGGCGCCGCGTACGCCGCCGGCATCGCCGTGGGCTACTGGAGCGGCGAGCAGGACGTCGTCGCGAACTGGGCCGAGGACAAGCGGTGGGAGCCGACGCTGGCCGTCGAGGAGCGGGAGCGTACGTACCGGCTGTGGAAGAAGGCCGTCACCCGCACCTTCGACTGGGTCGACGACGACGTGGTGCAGTGACCCGGTGACCCGGGGCCCGGCCGGCACGCTGCTGGCGGGCCCCGGGCCGTGGCGGGGGACCGCGCACCCGGCGCGGCGCGGGGCCGGGGGTAGGCTGCCCGGGTGACGTACCCCGAGACCCGCCGCGACGACGTCGTCGAGACGCTCCACGGCCACCAGATCGCCGACCCCTACCGCTGGCTCGAGGACCCCGACGACCCCGACGTCGTCACCTGGGTCGAGGCGCAGCGGGCCCACACCGAGGCCCACCTCGCCACGCTGCCGCACCGCGACTGGTTCCACGAGGTGATGGACCGGGTCGTGGCCCGGCCCCGGGCCGGGATCCCCGTGGTCAAGGGCGGCCGCTACCTGCTCAACCGCAACGACGGCTCCCAGGCGCAGGACGTGTGGCACGTCGCCGACGACCTGGCCGGTGTCACCGACCCCGCCGCGCGCGTCCTCGTCGACCCCAACGCGTGGTCGGCCGACGGCACCGTGTCGCTGGGGCTGCTCACCGTGTCGGGCGACGGGCGGCACGTGGCGCTGTCGGTGTCGGAGGGCGGCTCCGACTGGCAGCTGATCCGCATCGTCGACGCCGAGACGGGGCAGCGCACCGACGAGCCCGACCTCGTCACCAAGTTCGCCGAGCCCACCTGGCTGCCCGACCACGCCTCGTACCTCTACAACGCGTTCCCCGACACCAGCCACGCGGTCGGCACCGAGACCGGCGCCCTCGGCCGGCCCCGGGTGATGCGCCACCGGCTCGGCACCGACCGGGCCGACGACGAGCTGGTGGCCGAGCTGCCCGACGACGACCGCATGATGTTCGGGTGGCGCGTCACCGACGACGACCGCTGGCTCGTCGTCACCCCCGTCCGCGGCACCGAGAACCGCAACCAGCTGTGGGTCCACCCGCTCACCACCGTCGACGGCGTGACCACGATCGGCGACCGGGTGGTGCTCGTCGCCGAGGCCGACGCCGAGTACGACGTCGTCGGCTCGGTCGGCGTCCCCGGCGCGGGAGCCCGGCTGCTGGTGCGCACCGACCTCGACGCGCCGCTGGGCCGCATCGTGTCGTTCGACCTCGACGCCGCCGTCCGCGGCGAGCACCCGGCCCCGCAGACCGTGGTGCCGGAGCGGTCCGATGCCCTCGCGTACGCCACGCTGGGCGGCGAGGTGGTGCTCGCCGAGTACCTCGTCGACGCCACCCCCGCGCTCGTGCGCCTCACCACCGACGGCGCCGACCTGGGCCGGGTCGACCTGCCGGCCGGCGCGTTCGTGGCCCTCGACGCGTCGCCGCGGCGACCGGTCGCGTACGTGGGGGTCTCCACGGTCAGCGACCCGACCGCCGCGTTCGCCGTCGACACGCGGACGGGGCAGGCGACGGCCCTCGACCTCGCCGGCGGCGAGCGCGTCGCCCCGCCGTTCAAGGTGGAGCGGCGCCGCGCCACCAGCGCCGACGGCACCGCGGTGCCGTACTGGCTGATCGTGCCCGACGACGCGCCCCCGCAGCCGGCCCCGGTGCTGCTGTACGGCTACGGCGGGTTCAAGATCCCGGTGCTCGCCGACTACCGGCCCGGCTGGTCGGGCTGGCTCGCCGCCGGCGGCAGCCTCGCGATCGCCAACCTGCGCGGCGGCGGCGAGTTCGGCACCGCGTGGTACGACGACGGCCGGCTCGCCAGCAAGCAGCACGTGTTCGACGACCTCGTGGCGGTCGCCGAGCACCTGGTCGCCGACGGGGTCACCACCCCGCAGCAGCTCACGGTGCACGGCCGCTCCAACGGCGGCCTGCTCGTCGGCGCCGTCATGACCCAGCGGCCCGACCTGTTCGGCTGCGCCCTGCCGGTGGTGGGGGTGCTCGACCTGCTCCGGTTCCACCTGTTCACCATCGGGTCGGCGTGGATCAGCGACTACGGCGACCCCGACGTGGCCGCCGACTTCGAGGTGGGCCTGGCCTACTCGCCGCTCCACAACGTGCGCGAGGGCACGGCCTACCCGGCGACGCTCGTCGCCACCGGCGACCACGACGACCGGGTGGTGCCGCTGCACAGCCACAAGTTCACCGCCGCCTTGCAGCACGCCCAGGCGGGGCCCGCGCCCGTGCTGACCCGCATCGAGGTGGCCACCGGTCACGGGGCGGGCAAGCCGCAGCGCATGCTGGCCGCCGAGTGGGCCGACCTGCTCGCCTTCGCCGCCCACCACACCGGCCTCGAGCCGCCTCGCTGACTGATCGGGCCCGTCGGCAGGGGCCCCCTCGGCGGGCTTCGGGCGCTGCCCTCCCCAGGGGTCGGGACACTCGGGACAGAACGATCGTTCCGCTCGCGGGGTAGGGTGGGCCCGTGGCACGGGCTGCGATCACGACCCAGTCGATCATGGATCACGTGAAGCGGATGCACGACGAGCACCCGCCGATCCGGCTCGACTCCGTCGACCGGACGATCCGTGACCCGCGGCTGGTGCGGGAACGGTTCGCCCCCGTGATCGACTACCTGGCGCGGGTGGAGCTCGAGGTCGACCGCAACGTGCTGGAGCTGCTCACCGTGCTGCCTCAGGTCTCGGAGGTCGACCGCTACTTCTACCAGGACGTGTGGCAGCCGCAGGAGATCATGCACGGCGTGATCCTCGACCGGCTCCAGGTCGACCTCGACCTGCCGCCGGCCGAGATCTTCATGGGCATCCCGGTGCGCATGAAGCTGCTCGGCGCGATGGCGCACCTGCCCGCGATCCAAGAGGTCAGCCGGTTCCTCTACTACCTCACCGGCGCCGCCACCGAGCGGCAGGCGGTCGTCGCCTACAACCGGCTCACCAAGGAGCTCGACGAGATCGGCGAGGACGCGATCAGCCGCAGCATCATCGGCCAGATCAAGGTGCAGGAGCCTGCCCACTACGCCTTCTACCAGATGTCGGCCAGCCAGATGATCAACGACGGCGTGCTGCGGCCCTGGCAGCTGTTCCTCGCCCAGCAGCTGCGGTCGATGTCGTTCTCGCTCGTGGGCACCAACGAGGTGCCGCGCTACCAGCGCGACATGGGCTACATCATCGAGGAGCTCGGCTTCTCCAGCGACCTGGAGAAGTACGCCAAGGACATCGGCCGCCTCGAGGCCAGGCTGCTGTGGGCCAACCGCAACGGCATGGAGTTCCCGCCCTACTTCCTGCAGGCGCTGCGCGACTCGGTGGAGATGTACCGCGAGTACGGGATGGGGCCCGTCCCCGAGCGGTAGCCCGTCGGGACGACGGGAAGGCCCCGGGCACCTGCCCGGGGCCTTCGAGCGTCCGTACGCTCAGGCGCCGGCCTGCGCGTTGGCCTCGTCGAGCCGCTCCTGCAGCTGGGCGGGCGACATGCCGAGGAACCCGGCCACGGCGAACAGCGGGATGTCCTGCACCATCCGCTCCGTGTCGTGGTCGACGTTGGCGGCGCTTCCGAACATGGTGCCGATGCTCTCGACGACCGTCTTCGCCAGCTCCGGGTTCGACATGAGCTCGGCCACCGTCGACGACAGGGTGAGCGGGCGCGCCGGGGTGTCACCGGCGAGGTCGACCTCGCCCGTCAGCCGCAGGTCGCGGCTCGAGGCGCCCACCGCGACGGTGTAGGTGCCGCCCTCGACCACCCAGCGGCCGTCGCGCACGCTCCAGTAGGCGAGCTCGGTGGCCGGGATCGTCATGGTGACCCGCTGCGACTCGCCCGGGTCGAGCGTGACGTCGGCGAAGCCCTTGAGCTCGCGCGGCACCCGCACCACCTCGGAGTCCGCGATCGACACGTACGCCTGCACCACCTCGCGGCCGCGCCGCTGCCCGGTGTTCGTCACCGTGAGGGACACCTCGACGGACCCGCCGTCGCCGACCGCGAGCCCCAGGTCGGCGTAGCCGAACGTGGTGTAGGACAGGCCGTGGCCGAACGGGAACGCCACGTCGGTGCTCGTGGCGTCGTAGCCGCGGTAGCCGACGAACAGGCCCTCGCCGTAGTGCACGCCGGTGGCGTCGCCGGGGAAGTGCAGGTACGACGGCACGTCCTGGAGGCGGTGGGGGATCGTCTCGGTGATCTTGCCCGACGGGTTCACCAGACCGTACAGCACGTCGGCGAGCACCGGTCCGCCGGCCTGCCCGGGCAGCCAGCCCTCGACGACGGCGCGCACCCGGTGGGCGAACGGCACCAGCACCGACGACCCGTTCGACAGCACGACCACCACGTCCTCGGTGACGGCGAGCACGTCGTCGAGCAGGGCGAGCTGCTCGGCGGGGATGTCGCAGGTGGTGCGGTCGTAGCCCTCGGACTCGTGGCTCTCGCCCAGCCCGAGGAACATGACGACCACGTCGGCACCCTTGGCCACCTCGACCGCCTCGGCGTGGGCGCCCTCGGGGGCCGGCTCGAGGCCCGTGGCGAAGCCGGGGGCGAACGGCACGTCCTGGCCGGTGATCGCGCGGATCGCGTCGAGGCCGTTGTCGAGCCGGGTCGGGTTGACCCGCGACGACCCGGC
>JBHAES010000065.1:0-4160 GCA_041855725.1 Actinomycetota bacterium | reverse complement strand
CCCGCCGACCGCGGCCAGCGCGACGCCGACGAGCACGATCAGCGCCGGCACGAGCCGGGGCCGGTCGCCGCCGGCGGCCACGTCAGCCCCGCCGGCGGGCGGCCGTGACGAGCCGCAGCAGCAGCTCGCCGAGGTCGAGCCCGGCCGCCTCGACGGCCAGCGGCACCAGCGAGGTCTCGGTCATGCCCGGCGACACGTTCACCTCGAGGAACACCGGCTCGCCGTCGGCGCCGACGATGATGTCCGTACGCGACAGGTCTCGCAGGCCGAGCACCTCGTGGGCCCGCAGCGCCATGGCTGCGCACGCCTGCGCGGTGGCGTCGGGGATCTCGGCGGGGGCGAGGAACCGGGTCTGGCCGGCGGTGTAGCGGGCCTGGAAGTCGTAGACGCCGGAGTCGGGCCGCACCTCGACCGCCGGCAGCGCCTGGGGCCCGTCGCCGGTGTCGACGACGGTGACGGCCACCTCGGTGCCGGCGACGAACCCTTCCACGACCGCGGCGGGCCCGTAGCCGTACGCCTTCACCATCGCCTGCGGCAGGTCGGCGACGTCGGCGACGCGGCTCACCCCCAGCGACGACCCCGACCGTGTCGGCTTCACGACGAGGGGGAAGCCGATGCGCTCGGCGAGGGCCGCGACGAGGTCACCGGCGCCGAGCTCGCGGAACATCGTGTCAGGCAGCGCGACCTGGACGGGGGTGCGCAGCCCGGCCTCGCGGACGACAGCGGTGGCGATCGACTTGTCGAACGCGACCCGGGAGGCGGCCGCCGTCGAACCGACGAACGGCACCCCGACGAGCTCCAGCACCTGACGCACGGCGCCGTCCTCGCCAGCGCCGCCGTGGAGCACCGGCAGCACCACGGGCCGCCCCAGCTCCACCAGCCGTTCGGTCAGCCCGGCGGACACGTCGGACTCGACCACCCGGCACCCGGCGTCGCGCAGCGCCTGGGCGACGCGGCGCCCGGACCGCAGCGACACGTCACGCTCGTGGGAGAGGCCGCCGGCGAGCACCACCACCAGGTCGTCGCCGGCCGCGGCGTCGTACGGGCTGTCGGGGTCGTGGGACATGGGCGTTCCTCTCAGGTGAGGTCGGGGCCGGGGCCGGCGAGGCCTCGGGCGACGGTGGCGCCGGCGGCGCCCATGCCGAAGGTGCGGCGCACCTCCAGCTCCTCGTGCAGCACCTCGCCGAGCCGGCGGGTGCCCTCGACGATCCGCTCGGGGGTCGGGAAGCAGTACGACAGGCGCATGTGGCGGCTGCCGAGCCCGTCGGCGTAGAAGGCGGTGCCCGGCACGTACGCGACCCGCGCCGTCACCGCCCGCGGCAGCATCGCTTGCGAGTCGAGGCCCTCGGGCAGGGTCACCCACACGAAGAAGCCGCCGCCGGGACGGGTCCAGGTGGTGCCGGGCGGCATGTGCTCGGCCAGCCCGGCGAGCATGGCGTCGCGACGGACCCGGTACATGTCGCGGAACGACCGGATCTGGCCCCGCCAGTCCCACGTGTCGAGGTAGGTCGAGACCGCCAGCTGCGAGAACACGGGCGGGCACAGCGTCGCCGACTCCTGCGCCAGCACGAGCTTCTCGCGTACGGCGTGCGGCGCCAGCACCCAGCCGACCCGGAACCCGGGGGCGAACGTCTTGCTGAACGAGCCGAGGTAGAGGACGTGGTCGGCGTCCAGGGACCGGAGCGCCGGCAGCGGCTCCGACTCCAGGGTGAGCAGGCCGTACGGGTTGTCCTCGACGACCAGCAGGTCGAGGCGGCCGGCCACCTCGACCAGCTCGCGGCGCCGCTGCAGCGACTGGGTGATGCCTGACGGGTTGTTGAAGCTGGGGATCGTGTAGAGGAACTTCACCCGCTTGCCCTGGCCTCGCAGCGTCACCACCGCCTGCTCGAGCGCGTCCGGCAGCAGGCCGGCGTCGTCCATGGCGACGTGGACGACCTCGGTCTGGTAGGCGCGGAACGTGCCGAGGGCACCCACGTACGACGGTGCCTCGGCGAGGATGACGTCGCCGGGGTCGCAGAACGTGCGGGTCACCAGGTCGAGCGCCTGCTGCGACCCGGTGGTGACGGTGACGTCGTCGGCGTGGCCGGCGATACCCTCCTCGGCCATCACCTCGCACACCTGCTCGCGGATGCGTTCCTCGCCCTGGCCCGAGCCGTACTGCATGGCCTGCGTGCCGCGGGTGCGGATGAGCTCGGCGATGGCCTCGGCGACGGCGTCGAGCGGCAGGTCGGCGATGTTGGGCATCCCGCCGGCGAGCGAGACCACCTCGGGACGGTTGGCGACGGCGAACAGGGCCCTGACGGCCGACACCGACAGCCCGTGGGTGCGCTCGGCGTACTGGGCCACGTACCGGTCGAGCCGGGTGTCGCGGCGAGGTTCAGGCACGGTCACGGGTCCACTCTGCCGCATCCGCCCGACACCGCCCAACGGGTCCCAGCACGTGAGGTACGACGGGCGGCGAGCTCCTCCTGCGGCTCCTGCGGTAGCCGGGGCGTCGCGGCGACGGTGCAGGGCGGCGGACCTGGGCGACGGCCGGGGTGGGGCGGTACCTGGTCGCCGGCACCGATCGCTGCCTGACGGGTGGCCCCGTGGCGGACGACGGCCGGTATCGGGTGCTGCCAGCGCGGAATCACACGGGTGTGGTTCTCCCCAGGGTGGGGACGGATCTGTGGACGGAGGGTCGTCGGGCCGGGCCCTCGCCGAAGCGGGCCGCAACTAGGCTGGGGCCCAGGAGGGCTCATGTCGCACCGAAGGCTCACCCCGGCCGACCTGGCCGGGCTGCCCGCAGCCGGCCACGAGGCGCTGCTGGGGCACCCGAGCTGGGCCCGCGCCGCGATGGACGCCTGGGGGCTGTGCGGGGTGGGTGACGTGGGTGACCACGGCGTCACCGCCTACCTGCTGGTCTGCCCCGCCCTCCACGTGCCCCGCGACCACCCGCTCGCACTCGGCGCCAACGCCGACGCCGCGGCGCTGCTGGCTGCCTCCCCCGACGCCGCCCCCCGCCTCGTGCAGGGGCTCGCCGCGCGGCTCGTGGGGCACCGCACCATCACCGCCGTGGACGCGGCCGTCGGTACGCCCGGCACGGTGCTCGCCCCGTCGCCCGAGTGGCTCGCCCGGTGCGGCTTCCACCCGCTCGCCTCCGATCCGTGCCGTCACCGCCTCGACCTCACCGCCACCCGCTCGTGGCTGCCCGACCTCGGTGACTGGGTGCGTCGGCTCTCCGACCTCGTGCAGCCCACCCCGCCGCCCGAGCCCGCCGGTCGGTTCGGGCGCCGACCTGCCTGACCCCGTCCGTCAGCGGGCGCAGCTCGGACGCGAGCGGCCGTCGGCCGTGACGCCGACCCGTACCTGGCCGACCGGTGACGGTGGTCGGCGGGAGAGACCTCACCGCCGAGCAGGTGACCTGGCGCACCGCCAGCCTCGTCGAGGGACGATCAGGTGCGCGCTCGAGCCGGCTGCACCGCCACCGCGCCGACCCGACCGAGAACGGCGGCCCGCTCCCGGCGTGCGACTCCCTCAGCGTCGGAGGCCCCGGCCCGGCCCGGCGTCACGGCGTCGCGCGGACCTGCCCCGGGCAGACCCGGAGCAGGCGATCTCTGGCGCGGTCGATGATCTCACCGCCGCGTGGGGCGGCTGCGGCTGCAGGACGCCTTCAGGTACGGGCCTCTCACGCACCGTACGCCTCCGGCCGTGACCCGCCCGACGACCCGCCACGGTTCGAGCGAGGGGGTGTCGGGGCGGCGGCCGAGAACTGTCAGCGCCCAGCGATAGCGTCGCGACCATGACAGACGACGTCATCACCTGGGTCGCCCGGCGCCTCGACGGGCAGGCCCTTGCGGGGGAAGGTTGTGACGAGGCACGCGGCGCGGGGGCGGGTGGTCTCGACGACGAGACCGGGCTGCTGGTGCTGGCCGCGCTCGAGGGCGACGACGCACTCGACGCCTACCTGTCCGACGGCACGGCGCCGCCGCGGCCGGTGCCGCCGCCGGCCGCCGCCGAGGTCCCGGAGCCGGCGGGGGCGTTCCTGCGGTCGGTGTCGGTGGAGGGGTTCCGGGGCATCGGCCCTCGCGTGCGCCTCGACCTCTACCCTGCTCCGGGGCTCACGATCGTGTCGGGCCGCAACGGGTCGGGCAAGTCGAGCCTGGCCGAGGCGCTGGAGT
>JBHAES010000064.1:0-4413 GCA_041855725.1 Actinomycetota bacterium | reverse complement strand
CGCAGCGGAGCTCCAGCTGCCGTCGCCGGACCCGAAGGTCGGCCCGGACCCGTCGCTGAACAAGTGGAACATCGTCGCGGTCGGGTACCCGATCTGGTTGTGGGTCGAGGGCCCGCGTGACGTGGCGACCACCGTCACTCAGAACGGGATCACGATCACGATCAACGCCCGGCTGCGGCGGATCCGCTTCGACATGGGTGACGGCACGAAGAAGTGGTGCGCCGAATGGAGCAAGTGGTACCAGCACGGGCTGCCGCCGCGAGAGTCGCCGTCGTGCGGGTACCGGTACCAGCAGCTACCGGAGAAGAAGGGTGCCGGGTACGACCTGACCGCTGAGGCGCACTGGGACGTGACCTGGTCGGCCAACGGGCACACCGGCACGGTGAAGGTCACCCGCACCGCAACCCGCCACCTCAACATCGCCGAGATCCAGTCCGTCATCACCAGCCGCGAATGACGCAGCGCGCCCCGAGGTGTCGCCAGCGGGGATGCTGACGCTCGACCACAGCCCCACCACGACGGTGCCCGGAAGAGTTGCCCACAGGCCCTGGGCACGGTCACGACGACCCGTCCCGGGCGCGCCGCTGTGGTCGTCATCCCCCCGACGGAGGTGGTCGCGAGACGGTTCGTACGCAAGGCCCTCACCCTGGCGGCCGCGGTCGTCATGCTCGCCGGGTGCGTCCCAGGACCCGGCACGCCTGTGCCGACGTTCCAGTGCAGCGGCGCCGACCGCGACGCCCCGAGGACCCCGTGCACCCAGGAAGAGTTCGAGGCCCAGCAGAAGACCTACGACCTCGAACGTGAGGCGATGATCGTCTACGAGAAGTACTGGGCGGCGAAGATGGCCGTGATGGAAGAAGGCGCGCCAGCCGACGCGAGCTTGCGGCTCAGCCCCTACCTGGACGATCCCCTTCTGTCGGTCACGCTGGCGAGCCTGGATCAGGAGCGCGAGCTGGGGTTGCAGCCCAGCCAGATCAAGCACAGCCTGCGGATGTGGCCCTCGACCGAGCGGGTGGAGGGATCGATCGTGGCGATCACCGGCTGCGAGGACACCCGCGGCAGCACGTACCCGCACACGAAGGCGGGAACGACCCACGGGGCCTGATCCAGGTGACCAGGCACTTCAAGCGCGTCCCTGGCGGCCAGCTCAAGAACTTCAACATCACATCGAGCCGAAAGGTCGAGGCATGCGACCGGTGAGAGCGTGATCGCAGGGGTGCTGCCCAGCGACACAGCCCTGCTCGCGGCTGGCGCTGCGGACGGTTCTGGCACTGGTTCGTCCTGCCGCTGCGAGCACCACCGCGTGCGGCAGCAGCCTCAGGCAGACCTCGTGGACCTGTTGGTCAGGGCCAGGGTCGTACGCCCGACGCCCGGGCTCGAGCCCGCCACCGGCCGGTCAGCGCGTACCCGACGGCGACGGCGGGTGCCCGCCCGGGCTGTGGCGACCGAGCAGGCGGACGAGCCGGTCCCAGGCGGCGGTGGGTCGCCCGCCCACGCCGAGGGAGTAGAGGTAGGCGACCACCAGGGTGAGGGCGAGCATCTCGCCGCCGTCTTCGAGCACGCCGACCAGGGGTTCGGCCGGTGAGGTCAGGAACAGGATGTGGGCCATGTCGACGACCACCGCGAAGAATGCCATCACGCCGAGGAGCAGGAGCACGTCGACGAGGGCCCGGCGGGTCGCCGAGGTGCTCGCGACCATGCCCACCAGGAGCAGCAGCACACCGGCCAGGCTCACCGCCGCCATCACCAGCAGCTCGCCGAGGTCGACGGCGCGCAGCCCCAGCGTGTCGGGCAGCCCCCACACCTGCGCCAGGTGGGCGCCCAACCGCTCGTGCAGCTGGTAGCGGTCGTCGACGAGCAGGTACGCGAACAGCGGCACCCAGATCAGCACGCTCCACGCCCGCCGCAGCGCGGCCACGCCCACGAGCAGCGCGATCACCCACACGTACTTCACGTACTGGAGGAACTCGCCGTAGCCGCCGTCCCAGCTGACCTGCCACACCGGCACCTGCCGGCGCCGGACCACGTGCACCAGCACGTCGGCCGCGATCAGCAGCAGGTCGACGCCCAGCAGCAGCACCAAGAACACGGCCGCCGGCCTGGCGCGGGCGGAATCGAGGCGGTCGTTCACCGCTCCCCTCTCGACCCCCCGTGGGCCCCGCACCGGGCGGGCTTCCCCCCATGGTGCCCGACCCCGACGCCGCCCGCGACCTGGTTCACCGAGAACCCTCGGGACCGCGGTCGGACGCGCCGCCCCGGTGGCGACGAGCCCCGCCGGGACCAGGGCGAGGGCCGCTGAGACGCCCTCGCCGAGGCGGCACCGGCCGGCTGCTCCCGGGAGGGCTGCGCCAGCCGCCCGTGGCCGTGCGCCCCGCACGGCGGCCTCGCCCCCGATGGCGTCCGCGTGGACCTCGTCTCTCGTCGGCCGGCGGTTCACGGGCGTCGCCGCGCTGTTCGCCCCTGCGACGGCCACCACGCTGGCGCGCGGCGACCAAGGGCCTCACGGCTCGCCGTGATCGAGGCCGGGTTGCGAGATGCCGGCGTCGACGGCGAAGCCCGGCGCTGGCGGCGGCCCCGGCGTCGTACGCGGCACGCACCGCAGCGTGTCGCACCCCCGGCGGGCGGCGGACCCGGCCTGCGCGCCGATCGGGTCGCCTCCCACGCGCAGGTGCGGACGGACCCGCGGACGATCGGCCCGGGTGCGAGCCCTTGCGTTCCGGCGGCTGCCAGGTGCTGCCCGCGCCGAGACGGACGGGACAGGCGGACGAGCCGGCGGTCCACCCGCCGCACGTCGGGAGCGCAGACCGCCAGGGTGAGCGGGTATCTGGTCGGCGTCAGGTGTTTCCCCTTGTCAGATGGGGTCTCAAAGATTGGAGTCGATCTCGGCTCCCATCCTCACCGAGCCGCTCTCATGAGCATCACCCCTTGTCGGCCCCGGTTTCGAGGATGGGAGCCGCGTTCGACCCATCGTGTCGGCGCGTCGGCTCCTTGGCATGGCCCCCTGATGGGGGTCGTGCCCTGAGCGATGGGCGGGGCTCGGGCGAGGGGCCGGGGTCGACGTGAGTCCTGGTCACGACCCGGAGCGGGGGAGCCGCGATCGTACCGATGCTGGCGTCGATCACGCCGGACACCGAACCGCCGGTCCCCCGGACGCGCCCTCGGCACCGAGGCGCCGATCGCGTACGCGCGTCAGCCGCCCGTCACAGCATGTCCGGCCACACCGGAGCCGGGTCCCGTCGTGTCAGCCGAGGATGCGGCGCACCGCCTCGAGGGTCTGGCTCACCCCGGCGTCGAGGCGGCGCACCGCCAGGTCGTCGCCCCTGGTCGCGCCCCGGTTGACGATGACCACCGGGCGATGGTGGCGGGCGCTGTGGCGGACGAACCGCAACCCCGACATGACGGTCAGCGACGAACCGAGCACGAGGAGCCCGTCGGCGGCGTCGACCAGCTCGTACGCCTGCGCCACGACGGCCTTGGCGACCGACTCCCCGAAGAACACCACGTCCGGCTTGAGGATGCCGCCGCACACCTCGCAGCCGGGGACGGTGACGTCGTGCCAGTCGTCGACCTCGGCGTCGCCGTCGGGTCGCAGCCGTACGCTGCCCAGCTCGGCGGCACCGGCCGGCAGCCAGCCGCCGACGTGGGGGTTGAGAGCGCGCAGCCGCTCCTGCAGCCGGGCCCGCCCGCTGCGTACGCCGCAGCCGAGGCACACCACCTGGTCGATCCGGCCGTGCAGGTCGATCACCGGGTCGCTGCCAGCGGCCTGGTGCAGGCCGTCGACGTTCTGGGTCACCACCCCCACCAGGCCGGGCAGGCCGACGAGCGCCCGGTGACCCGCGTTGGGGCGGGCCGCCGAGAACGACGGCCAGCCGAGCATCGACCGGGCCCAGTAGCGGCGCCGGTTGGTCGGGTCGCCGAGGAAGGCGTCATAGGTCATCGGCGTCGACCGGGGCGCCCCGGGGCCACGGTAGTCCGGGATGCCCGAGTCGGTGCTCGCGCCGGCTCCGGTGAGCACCGTCCACGTGCGACCGGCCAGCGTCTCGGCCAGCCACTCGACGTCCTGCGGTGGGGGCGTCACCCGCTCACGCGGGTCGGCGCCTCACGACGAGGGCGAGACCGGCCAGCACCGCCACCGAGGCGAGGCCGACGACGCCTACGGTGACCGCCGCGCCCGTGCCGGGCAGCGCCGGGGTGGCGACGACGACACGGTGCCGGGTCTGGCACTGCTCACAGGTGCCCCGGTCGTCGGCGGGGGCGACCACGTTGCGCAGCACCCGGTCACCGTCGGAGGTCACGGTCACCGCGTACGTGACGGTGACGACCTGGCCCACCTCGAGGTCACCGGTCCACCGCAGGGTCCGGTCGGTGAGGGTCAGGGTGCCCGAGGAGCTGCGCGCGTCGGCGGGGCCGGTG
>JBHAES010000063.1:0-7513 GCA_041855725.1 Actinomycetota bacterium | reverse complement strand
GGCCTCGAGACCGGTGCCGTCGGGCACGGGCGGCAGGGCGGGCTGGTGGCGTACGACCACCACGGCGAGCGCCACGAGCACGAGCAGGAGCACGGGGGCGAGCAGGGTCGCCGTCGTCATCGGGACCTCCTTGGACGGATGCCTCCAGCATCCACCCTTTGTAGCAATGTGTCAATAGTTTGACACAATCGGTCCCGCCTGGGGGCCGCCGACCCACCGTACGGCAGGACGGGGCGACACGAGTTCCCGCCGATGGTCGCGACGACGCGCGCGGGGGCCACGGTGTCTCGGGAGGGGAACGGGGTGGACGACATGGCCTCCTCCGCGTCGACCAGGAGCACCTGGCGCGCTTCCTCACCGGTGAGGAGCCCGCCGTACGGCCCCCCGTACGTGCCAGGCCGATCAGGCAGAGCTTGACCGTGGAGCCGACAGCGAGACGGGCAGCCTGAGGGTGAACGTGGTGCGGCCGGGCTCGGAGGTCACCGAGGCGCGGCCCTTGTGGGCGGCGACGACGGCGGCCACGATCGACAGGCCGAGCCCGGTGGACTGGCCGTTCTGGCGTCGGGCGCGTGAGGTGTCGGCGCGTACGAACCTCTCGAACACGCGGGGCAGGATCTCGGGGGCGATGCCGGGGCCGTCGTCGGTCACGGTGACCACGGCGAAGATGCCGTCGACGGCGACCTCGGCGTGCACGGACGTGCCGGCGGGGGTGTGGGTGCGGGCGTTGGCGAGGAGGTTCGCCACCACCTGGTGGAGCCGGAACGGGTCGCCCGGCACCACGACCTCGCGCTCGGGCACGGTCACCGACCACTCGTGGTCGGAGCCGGCCACCTGCGCGTCGGCGACGGCGTTGACCACGACCTCGGCGATGTCGACGTCGGCGAGGTCGATGGCGGGGCCGTTGTCGAGGCGGGCGAGCAGCAGCAGGTCGTCGACGAGGCGTGACATGCGCTCGGACTCGGACTCGATGCGGCTCATCGCGAACTGGGTGTCCTCGGGCAGCTGGTCGCGGCCGCGGCGGGTGAGCTCGGCGTAGCCGCGGATGGCGGCGAGCGGGTTGCGCAGCTCGTGCGACGCGTCGGCGACGAACTGGCGCACCTTCATCTCGCTGGCCTGGCGGGCGGCGAGCGCCTGCTCGACGTTGTCGAGCATGTAGTTGAGGGCGGCGCCCACCCGGCCCACCTCGGTGGTGGTGGAGGTGCTCGACCCGGGCACCCGTACGGCCAGCTGCACCTCGCCGCGGTCGAGCTCGTAGCGCGACACCTCGGCGGCGACCTTCGCCACGTCGTGGAGGGGTCGTACGGTGCGGGCGACGACGAGGCGGGTCACCACCACCGACGCGGTGACCGCGGCGAGGGTGAGCGCCACCAGCGACCACAGCATGCCGGTGGCGATCCGGTCGAGGTCGTGGATCGGCAGCGCCGTCACCTTCTTGACGTCGGCGCCGGGGCCGTCCGCCACCATCGCCCGGTAGCGGCCGTCGCTGAGCGTGACGGTGGTGCCGTGGGACTCCTCGCCGGAGCGGGCGACGCCGAGCAGCACGGCGACGTTCTCGCTGGCGCAGGGCTGCCACTCGTTCTCGTCGCTGAGCTGCACGCAGTGGGTCCGGTCGTCCGCGACGGTCATGGTGATGCCGCCGACGGGGATGCCCGCCGGGCCGACGGCACCGCCGGGGACGCGGTGCTGCCGTCCGACGAGGGTGACGAGCTCCTCGTCCACCTTCTGCGACAGGAACGTGACCACGGCCACCATCGCCGCCGCGCTGAGCAGGATCGCGGTGAGCGCGACGATGGCCGCCACCCTGATCACCAGGTGACGGCCGAGGGTCCCTCTGCCGAGGACGGACGGGGTCTTCTCGAGGATCTGGAGCGCCATGGGCCGGCTCAGTCGGCGGCCGGCCGCAGCACGTACCCGGCGCCCCTCAGGGTGTGGATCATGGGTGCGCGGCCGACGTCGATCTTCTTGCGCAGGTACGAGATGTAGAGCTCGACCACGTTGGCCTGGCCGCCGAAGTCGTAGTTCCACACCCGGTCGAGGATCTGCGCCTTCGACAGCACCCGGCGCGGGTTGCGCATGAGGTAGCGCAGCAGCTCGAACTCGGTGGCGGTGAGGTTGATCTGCTCGCCGGCGCGGGTGACCTCGTGGCTGTCCTCGTCGAGGGTGAGGTCGCCGACCACCAGCACGGCGTCGGAACGGGCCACGGTGGCACCGGAGCGGCGCAGCAGCCCCCGCATGCGGGCGATGACCTCTTCCAGCGAGAACGGCTTGGTGACGTAGTCGTCGCCGCCGGCGGTGAGGCCGCCGATCCGGTCCTCGACGGCGTCCTTCGCAGTGAGGAACAGCACCGGCACGTCGGGCAGCTCGGTACGGACCCGGCGCATCACCTCGAGCCCGTCGAAGTCGGGCAGCATCATGTCGAGCACGAGCGCGTCGGGCTTGACCTCGCGGGCGACCTTGACGGCCTCGAGCCCGGACGCGGCCGTGGCGACCTCCCAGCCCTCGTAGCGCATGGCCATGGAGAGCAGCTCGGTCAGGCTGGGCTCGTCGTCCACCGTGAGGATGCGGATGGGGGTGCCGTCAGGGCGGGTGAGGGTCTCAGCGTTCGCGTCGGGTCGTGCCATGGGTTCATCGTGGCACGGAACCTGTGAGCGGAGTCTGTCGAGAACCTGTGGGTCACCTGTGAGCGTGACCGGGCGCGGGTCCCTGGCGTCGGCCCCCGGTGCACCGCGCGCGGAGGAGCGACGGTGGCCGCCGTGACCGTCCGTGACGCGGCGGGTGGCACCGTGCGTACGGGGGGCCGCTCAGTGGAAGTACGGCACCATCAGGTAGAGGCCGAAGAGCACGAGCAGCCCCATGAGGATCAGGATGCCGGTGCCGACGCTGCGCTCGATGGTGGCGGCCAGGGGCTTGCCGGAGCCGTCGTCCTCGAAGGAGCCGGCGAGCAGGCGGGCGGCCACCGCCATGAGCACCACGAGCACGACGGTGCCGGCGAAGGTGACCGCGGCCACCTCGACGAGCGCGACCCAGTTGACGTTCACGACTTCGCTCCCTTCCGGGCCTTGCCGGCAGGCAGCACCTTGACCACGGCCTCGTCGTTGACGTTCTCGTGCGACACCTCGTTGCGCGAGGCGAGCCACATCATGCCCACGACCCCGGCGACGAGCAGGCCGAGCACGACGATCACGCCGCCCAGGCCGAGGTGGGCCAGCAGGGCTGCGACGGCGCCGACGACGGCGGCGGCGGGCAGGGTGAGCAGCCAGGCGACCAGCATGCGGCGGGCGGTGCCCCACCGCACCTCGTCGGGCGTACGGCCCAGGCCGGTGCCCATGATGGCGCCGGCGGTGACGTGGGTGGTGGACAGGCCGAAACCGAAGTGGGCCGAGGAGAGGATGGCGACCATCGAGGCGGTCTCGGCGGTGAACCCCTGCGGCGTCTCGATGTCGGCGAACCCGCGGCCCATGGTGCGCATGATGCGCCAGCCGCCCATGTAGGTGCCGATGCCGAGGGCGAGGCCGGCGGCGAGGATGACCCACCACTGGGGCCGGCTGCCGGAGGCCTGGTAGCCGCCGGCGACGAGCACCAGCGTGATGATGCCCATCGTCTTCTGGCCGTCGGACGTCCCGTGCGCCAGGGCCACCAGCGAGGCCGACACGGTCTGGGCATGGCGGAACAGCGGCTTCGAGTCGGCCACGTGGTGGGCGATGACCCGGTAGGCGAGGCGGGTGGCCACGAGCGCGGCCAGCCCGGCGACGACGGGGGCCACGAGGGCCGGCAGCAGGATCTTCGACAGGATCACGCCCACGTTGACGCCGGCGACGCCCGCGCTGGTGAGCACCGCCCCGATGAGGCCGCCGAACATGGCGTGCGACGACGACGACGGCATGCCGAACAGCCACGTGGCCAGGTTCCACAGGATCGCGCCGACGAGCCCGGCCAGCACCATCTCAGGGGTGACGAGGGTGTCGTCGACCATGCCCGACGAGATCGTCTTGGCGACCTCGGTCGACATCAGCGCGCCGATCAGGTTGAGCACGGCGGCGATCAGCACGGCCGTCTTGGGCCGCAGCGCGCCGGTGGCCACCGAGGTCGCCATCGCGTTGGCGGCGTCGTGGAAGCCGTTGGTGAAGTCGAAGACCAGGGCGACGATGATGACGATCGACACCAGCACGAGCACGCTCACGGGTGGGACCTCCTCGCACGGTTCACCGGTCGGTCCTTTCGGGTTCGGCTACTCGTCACCGGCGGTGACACGAGGAATCTAACCACCCTGGCCCGGTTCTGCCCCATCCAGCCCGCGGATGGGACGGCCGGCGGACCGGTGGGTCCCGGGCGGCACGGGCGCTACGGTGAGGCGCGAGGAGGCGACGATGAAGGCGTTCGTACGGGTGGTGCGGGACGTGGGGCTGCTGCTGGCGCGCCTGGCGTTCGGGGTGGTGATGGTGCTGCACGGCTGGGCCCGGTGGACCGGGGCCGGTGGCATGGGTGCCCAGGCCGAGCACCTGCGCGCCCACGGGGTGCCGAACGCCGACCTCGTCGCCTGGGGCGCCATGGCGCTCGAGGTGTTCGGCGGGGTGCTCATCTGCTTCGGGGCGTTCGTGCCGCCGGTGGCGTTCCTGTTCCTCGTCGAGCAGGTGCTCGTGATCGTGCTGATCAAGTGGTCGCACGGCGTCTACCTCACCGGCGGCGGGTTCGAGGCCAACCTGCTGGCGGCGGCGGTGGCGGCGCTGCTGCTCTGCTTCGGCTCCGGGCGGGCGGGCGTCGACGCCCTGTTCCGCAAGCCGGCGTACGAGCGCCAGGTCCGCGACGGCGGCGGGGCGACCATCGACGCCGACCCCGCCTGAGTGGGCGTGATCGTCGGCGGGCGCTTCGACCCCGCACGCCCGCGGGCGGGTGCTGGACGGTAGGGTCGTGGTGTCTGGGGCCGGCCGCTGCGTCTCACGTTCCACGTCGGCTCCCACGTAGCTAAGTCCAACGCAGGAAGGCAGGAGGTGGCACCGAGCATGGCCGATCCGCTGGTGCTGGCCGGGGACTTCAAGGCCCCGAGTCGCGAGGACTGGGAGGTCGAGGTCCTCAAGGTCCTCAACCGCAGGCGTCCGCCCGGGAGCGAGATCCCCATCGAGAAGGCGATGGCCCGGCTGACCACCACCACGGTCGACGGCCTGGTCATCCACCCGCTGTACACCGCCGACGACTGGTCGGCCGAGCCGGGCGCCGACACCCGTACGGCCGAGCGTCCCTCCGGCGACGCGGTGGCCTGGGACATCCGGGCGCTCCACGAGGACCCCGACGTGTCCGCCACCAACAAGGCGGTGCTCGACGACCTCGCCAAGGGCGCCACCTCGATCTGGTTGTCGGTCGGCGACGGTGCCGTGCCGGCCGACCGGGTCGCCGACGCGCTCGCCGGGGTCCGCGCCGACCTGGCCGCCGTGGCCGTCTCGAGCACCACCGACCCGGGCGCTGCCGCCGAGGCGCTGCTCGCGTGGTGGCAGGCCACCGGCAAGGCCGACGTCGCCAAGGGCAGCCTCGGCATCGACCCCCTTGCCTACGCCGCGGTCACCGGCAAGCCGGCCGACCTCACCGTGCTGGGCGCCTGGGCCGAGCGGGCGGCCGCCGTGCCCCACGTCCGCCCCTTCACCGTCGACGTCCGTCCCTACGACGACGCCGGCGCCGGCGACGTCGACCAGCTCGCGTTCGCCGTCGCCACGGGCATCGCCTACCTGCGGGCGCTCGACGCCGCCGGGGTCCCGGCCGAGCGGGCGTTCGGTCTGCTGGAGTTCCGGGTGGCCGCCAACGCCGACCAGTTCACCACCATCGCCCGGCTGCGGGCGCTGCGCCGCCTGTGGGCGCGGGTCGGCGAGGTGCTCGGGGTGCCTGCCGGCAGCCGCGGGGCGCTGCAGCACGCCGTGACGAGCCGGCGCATGGTCACCCGCGACGACCCGTGGGTCAACCTGCTGCGCGGCACCATCGCCACCTTCGCCGCCGCCGTCGGCGGGGCCGAGGCGATCACCACCCTGCCCTACGACGACGCCCACGGCCTGCCGTCGGCGTTCTCGCGGCGCATGGCCCGCAACACCCAGCTGGTGGCCGGCGAGGAGTCGAACCTCGGGCGGGTCACCGACCCCGCCGGCGGGTCGTGGTACGTGGAGTCGCTCACCGACCAGGTGGCCGGCGCGGCGTGGCAGGTGGTGCAGCAGGTCGAGCAGGCCGGCGGCATGGCCGACGCCCTGGCGTCGGGCCTGGTGGCCGACCGCATCGCCGCCACCGTCGCCGAGCGGGCCAAGCGGCTCGCCACGCGCAAGCAGCCGATCACCGGGGTGAGCATGTTCCCGCTGGCGGTCGAGACCCGACCCGAGGGCACCAAGCCGCGTCCCGCAGCCGAGCCGGCCGCGATCGGGGTCCGCCGCGACTCGGCGGTCTACGAGGCGCTCCGCGACCGGGCCACGGCCCACGCCGAGCAGACCGGTGCCGCGCCTGCGGTGATGCTGGCCTGCCTGGGCACCCGCCGCGACTTCGGCGCCCGCGAGACGTTCACCTCGAACCTGCTGCTGGCCGGTGGCCTGGCGCACCCGTCGGCCGAGGACACCGACGCCGCCGGCTACGTGGCCGCCGCCCAGCAGGCCGGCACCCCGATGGTGATCCTCTGCTCGTCGGCCAAGCAGTACGCGGCCCAGGCGGTCGAGGTCGCCAGGGCGCTCAAGGACGCGGGCGTCGCCCACGTCTGGATCGCGGGCCGCCGCACCGAGATCGGTGACGACGAGGCGGCCGCGATCATCGACGGCGAGGTGTTCGACGGCATGGACGTCGTCACCTTCCTGACCGACACGCTCGACCGACTGGGGGTTGCGAAGTGACCACGTTCCCGCGCTTCGACGCGATCGACCTGGGGGCCGACGAGGCGCCCGCGTCGGCGTACGCCGGCGACGTCGCCTGGAAGACCCCCGAGCACATCACGGTGCCGCCGTTCTTCACCGGAGCCGACACCGACGGCCTCGACTTCCTGGCGACCTACCCGGGCATCCCGCCGTTCCTGCGGGGCCCGTACGCCACGATGTACGTGAACCAGCCGTGGACGATCCGGCAGTACGCCGGGTTCTCCACCGCCGAGGAGTCCAACGCGTTCTACCGGCGCAACCTCGCGGCCGGGCAGAAGGGCCTGTCGATCGCGTTCGACCTGGCCACCCACCGCGGCTACGACTCCGACCACCCGCGGGTGACCGGCGACGTCGGCATGGCCGGCGTGGCCGTGGACTCGATCCTCGACATGCGCCAGCTCTTCGACGGCATCCCGCTCGACCAGATGTCGGTGTCGATGACCATGAACGGCGCGGTGCTGCCCGTGCTGGCGCTCTACGTGGTGGCGGCCGAGGAGCAGCAGGTGACGCCGGAGCAGCTCACGGGGACCATCCAGAACGACATCCTCAAGGAGTTCATGGTCCGCAACACCTACATCTACCCGCCGGCGCCGTCGATGCGGATCATCTCCGACATCTTCGCGTTCACCAGCGCGAACATG
>JBHAES010000062.1:0-5552 GCA_041855725.1 Actinomycetota bacterium | reverse complement strand
GCCGACCCGCGGCCGGGTGGTGCGGCCCGGTCGGGCCCCGTGGCCGAGCCCGCCCCGCCGCTGGTGGTCCGGACCGACGACGACATCCTCGCCGCGGTGCCGGCCCTGCTCGGCTTCCACCCCGACGACTCGGTGGTGGTGGTGGCGTTCGCGCCCACCGGGGTCGTCTTCACCGTGCGGCTGGACCTCGACCACGTGCGCGCGCTCACCCGTCCGTCGGCCCCGCTGGCGGGGGCCTTCGCCCAGCTCGGCGACGACGCCGCCGAGCGGGTCACCGCGGTGGTGGTCGGCTACGGCGACGACCGGGCCGCGACGGCCCGCGAGGTGACGCGCATGGTCGCCGACCTGCCGCTGCCGGTCATGCTGGCCGCCGTGGTGGTCGGGGACCGGTGGTGGTGCCTCGGCGACGACCCCGACGACCCGGGTCGACGCCACGACCCGGCGAGCAGCCGCGTGCTGGCGCAGGCGGCGTACGCGGGCCACCAGGTGCTGCCCAGCCGGCGCGTCCTGGCGGAGCGGCTGGACCCGCCCTCGGGGCGGCTGCCCCGCGGCGTCACCCGGGTGTTCCAGCGTGCCGCACGGATCGCCGACGCGGAGCTCGCCTACGGGTGGCGGATGCCGCTGCTGCGGATGCGCGAGGTGCTGGAGAGCCTCGACCCGGCGCAGCCACCCACCCTGGAGCAGATGGCCATGCTCGTCGGCCTGGCCCGGCTGCCCATGGGCCGCGAGGCGGTGTGGCAGCTGCTCGACCGCGACACCGCGCCAGGGTTCGTGGCGCTGTGGACCCAGGTGGTGCAGGTGACCCCGAAACGGTGGCGGGCGATCCCCCTCGGCATGCTGGCGTTCGCGGCCTGGCAGGCGGGGGAGGGGGCGCTCATGACCATCTGCCTCGACCGGGCCGCCCAGCTCTCCCCCCGCCACCCGGTGGTGCAGGCGCTCGAGCACATCAGCGCCCACCAGCTCTCGCCCCTGCTGTGGGACGCGATGATCGACCGTGGCCGGGTCGCATGACGGGTCCGGCACGGCGCCGGGCGGGCGCCGTCCCGGTTCGCCCTCGGCTCCCCCCACCCGGCGGCCGATCTGGAAGACTGATCGGCAGGCCCGTTCTGAAGGAGGACCCTGATGGTCGACCGGTTCGTCGTGTGCGGCGAGGCACTCATCGACCTGATCCACGAGGGACGACCCGACACCCGCGCCAGCACGTGGTCGGCGCTCAGCGCCGGCGGACCCATGAACACGGCGATCGCGCTGGCGCGCCTCGACCAGCCGGTCGCCATGCTGGCGCGGCTGGGCGCCGACCAGTTCGCCGACCAGCTGCGGGCGCACCTGGAGGTGAACAGCGTCTCCCTCGACCTCGCGGTGCGCGCCCCCGAGGCGACGTCGTTGGCGGTGGTGTCGCTCAACGCGTCGGGCCACCCCTCCTACACGTTCCACTTCGGCGGCACCGCCAACTTCGAGTGGCGGCCCGACGAGCTGCCGGAGCTGGGCCCCGGCGACTGGCTGCACCTCGCCTCGCTGGCCACCGTGGTGCCGCCCGGCCACGAGGTGCTGCTGGAGTGGGCGCGCGCCCAGGCGCGCCACGTCAAGGGGGTGTCGCTCGACATCAACGTGCGACCCACGGTGCTGCCCGACCCGGCCGAGTACTGGCGGCGCGTCGAGCCGTGGCTGGAGGTGGTCGGCGGTGCCGCCGGTGTGCTCAAGGCCAGCGACGAGGACCTCCAGTTCCTCACCGGGCAGGACTGGCGCGCCGCCGCCGAGGACTGGCGGGAACGCTACGGCGCCCGCGTCGTCGTGGTGACGTGCGGCCCGTCGGGGGCGGTCGGGTTCGGGGTGCGCGGCCCCGTGAGCGTGCCGAGCCAGAAGGTCTCGGTGGTCGACACGGTGGGCGCAGGCGACACCTTCATGGCCGGGTTCCTCGACGCGTTCGTCGCCGCCCCGGGCGACCTGGAGGCGGCGCTGGCGCAGGGGATCATGGCCTCCGCCCTGGTGGTGCAGCGCCAGGGCGCCAACCCGCCCACCCGCCTCGAGCTCGTGGCGGCGCAGCGGGGGGTCACCCCCGCCGAGGCGCGGCGCACCGAGCTGCTGCGCCAGCCGACCCCGACCGGCCAGCCCTGAGCGTACGCCCGACGACCGTACGCACAGGACCGTACGGCGGACTCGTCAGAGCTGCCCGCCGACGAGGTGGCCGACGAGATAGGTGAGGCCCATCGCCACGCTGCCCACCACGAGGTTGCGCGCCATGGGCCGCAGCGGGGAGCCACCGCCGAGGCGGGCGCTGGTCCAGCCGGTGAGCAGCAGCGCCACCGACACGGCCACCACCGTCGACACCTCCCGGACGCTCACGGGGGCGAGCACCATCGCCAGCAGCGGGATCACCGCGCCGGCGACGAACGCTGCCATCGACGCCCAGGCAGCGGTCCAAGGGGAGGTGCGCTCGTCGGCGGCGATGCCGAGCGTCGCCTCGGTGTGCGCGCCGAGGGCGTCGCGGGCGGTGAGCTCGGTGGCGACGACCCGCGCGGTCGCCGCCGACAGGCCCTTGGCCCGGTAGCGGGCGGCGAGGGCGACCAGCTGCGCCTCGGGCTGGACGGCCAGCTTGCGGCGCTCGGCGTCGATGGCGGCCACCTCGGTGTCGCGCTGGCTCGACACCGACACGTACTCGCCGCCGGCCATCGACAGGGCCCCCGCCACGACGCCGGCGAGCCCGGCGACGAGCAGGGTCGTGGACGACACGGCCGCACCGGCGACGCCCATGACGAGCCCGGCCGTGGACACGATGCCGTCGTTGGCGCCCAGCACCCCGGCCCGCAGCCAGTTGAGCTTGGCGTGGAGCCGGCCGTCGCCGGCGTCGCGGTGGCCGGCCAGGGCCTCACCCGCCGAGGCGGTCGACGCGGTGACGGCCGACTCCGGGAGCGGCGCGAGCGTGCTGGTCATGCGGACCATCACACGCTCTGCCGGGCATTCTCGCAAGGAAGGAGAGGTTGCCCTCAGGAATTACCTGGCGGAGGTTTGGCAACCCTTATCTGGGCTTTTCACGGTGGCATTCTCGGTCGCCGGCTGCTGGGCTGGGCAGACGATCCCGGGAGTGCCCTGCGCTGCGGTGGCTGGCCGGCGCCCCCTCGGCGAGGGTACGATCCCTGCGTGCAGCAGTCCCTGCTCCTTACCTAGCCGCGACACGACGTCGCGGCCAAGCCCTGGTGCCCTCGTGGCGGCAGGGCTTTTTCGTGCCCGGGGACCGAGAGGAGAGCAACCATGACCCACCAGCAGCCGGCGGGACGCCGCTCGTACGACGCCGCGGCCGCGCAGCAGCGGTGGCAGGCGTTCTGGGAGGCCGACGGCACCTTCGTGCCGCTCGACGACGGGTCCAGGGAGCGCCGCTACGTGCTCGACATGTTCCCGTACCCCTCGGGCGACCTCCACATGGGCCACGCCGAGGCGTTCGTGATGGGCGACGTGGTGGCCCGCTACTGGCGGCTCAAGGGCTACGACGTGCTGCACCCCCTGGGCTGGGACTCCTTCGGGCTGCCCGCCGAGAACGCGGCGATCCAGCGCGACGCGCACCCGGCCGAGTGGACGTACGCCAACATCGAGACCCAGGCCGCGTCGTTCCGCCGCTACGGGGTGTCGGTGGACTGGTCGCGGCGGCTGCACACCAGCGACCCGGGGTACTACCGCTGGACCCAGTGGCTCTTCCTGCGGTGCTTCGAGAAGGGGCTGGCCTATCGCAAGGCGTCGTACGTGAACTGGTGCCCCTCGTGCCAGACCGTGCTCGCCAACGAGCAGGTGGTGCAGGGGTGTGTGCGAGCGGTGCGGCACGGCGGCGACCAAGCGGCAGCTCACGCAGTGGTACCTGAGGATCACCGACTACGCGCAACGGCTGCTCGACGACATGGCGCCGCTGGTCGGGCGGTGGCCCGACCGGGTGCTGGCGATGCAGCGCAACTGGATCGGGCGCTCCGAGGGCGCCTACGTCGACTTCGCCGTGCCGGGCCGCGACGACCCGGTCCGGGTGTTCACCACCCGCCCCGACACCCTGTTCGGCGCCACGTTCCTGGTGGTCGCACCCGACTCCCCGCTGGCGGCCGAGCTGGTCGACGAGGCGCACCGGGCCGCGTTCGAGGCCTACCTGGAGCAGACCAAGCAGGCCACCGAGATCGAGCGGCAGTCCACCGAGCGGCCCGTGACGGGCGTGCCCCTGGGCGTCAGCGCCGTCAACCCGGCCACCGGCGAGCCGCTGCCGGTGTGGGCCGCCGACTACGTGCTGAGCGACTACGGCACCGGCGCGATCATGGCCGTGCCCGCCCACGACCAGCGCGACCTCGACGTCGCGCGGGCGTTCGGGCTGCCCGTACGGACGGTGATCGACACGGGCGAGCCCGACCCGGCCGAGACCGGCGTGGCGACCCCGGGCCACGGCACGTACGTCGGCAGCGGCCCGCTCGACGGCCTCACCGACCGGGCCGAGGCCGTGGCCCGCGTCACGCAGCGGCTGGCGGCCGAGGGCGTCGGCGAGGCCGCGGTCACCTACCGGCTGCGCGACTGGCTCGTGAGCCGGCAGCGGTTCTGGGGCTGCCCGATCCCGATCGTGCACTGCCCGGTGCACGGGGAGGTCGCGGTGGGCGACGACCAGCTGCCCGTACGGCTGCCCGACCTGCGCGGCGCCGCGCTGGCGCCGAGAGGCACCTCGCCGCTGGCGTCGGCGGCCGACTGGGTCGCCACCACCTGCCCCACGTGCGGCGGGCCCGCCACCCGCGACGCCGACACGATGGACACGTTCGTCGACTCGTCGTGGTACTTCTTCCGCTACTGCTCGCCGCGCGACGACACCCGGCCGTTCGACCCGGCCGCGGTGGCGCGGTGGATGCCGGTCGACCAGTACGTCGGCGGCGTGGAGCACGCGATCCTGCACCTGCTCTACGCCCGGTTCGTCACCAAGGTGCTGCACGACCTCGGCCTGGTCTCGTTCACCGAGCCGTTCCGCCGGCTGCTCAACCAGGGCCAGGTGATCAACCAGGGCAAGGCCATGTCCAAGTCGCTGGGCAACGGGGTCGACCTGGGTGCCCAGATCGACGAGTACGGTGTCGACGCGATCCGCATCACGGTCGTGTTCGCCGGGCCGCCCGAGGACGACATCGACTGGGCCGACGTGTCGCCCGGGGCCACGCTGCGGTTCCTGCAGCGGGCCTGGCGGGTCGCCTGCGACGTCGCCGCCCCGGTCGGCGCCGACCCTGCCACCGGCGACGCGACGCTGCGGCGCGTCACCCACAAGACCCTGGGCGAGGTGGGGGAGCTGCTCGACCGGGGCCGGTTCAACGTGGCCGTCGCCCGGCTCATGGAGCTCGTCAACGCCACCCGCAAGGCGATCGACACCGGCTGCGGCCCCGGCGACCCGGCCGTGCGCGAGGCGGCCGAGCATGCCACGGTCGCCCTGTCGGTCGTCGCCCCGTACGTGGCCGAGGAGATGTGGGAGCGGCTCGGGCACGCCCCGTCGGTGGCCAACGCCTCCTGGCCGGTCGTCGATGCGAGCCTGCGGGCCGACGAGACGATGACCCTGG
>JBHAES010000061.1:0-12629 GCA_041855725.1 Actinomycetota bacterium | reverse complement strand
CGGGGCCAGCCCGCCGATCGGAGGACACCTCCGCCCCCGGTCGACGGCCGGCGGGGGCGCCCCGCCGGGCGCCCGCTGATCCGTCGGCGGCCTGGCGGGGCGGCGTAGGCTGCGGGCATGTCCGTCGAGATCACCTCCCACGAGGTGCCGAGCCCCCAGGACCTGGTCACCCTCTACAGCAGCGTCGGCTGGACCCGCTACACCGAGCAGCCCGAGCGCCTCCACCAAGCCGTGATGCGGTCGCTGCGGGTGGTCAGCGCCCGCGACGGCGACCGGCTGGTGGGGCTGGCCCGGGTGGTGGGCGACGGCCTCACGATCATCTACCTGCAGGACATCCTCGTCGACCCCGCCTACCAACGGCAGGGCATCGGCCGCGCCCTGCTGCGCGAGGTGCTGCAGCCCTACGACGACGTGCGCCAGCAGGTGCTCCTCACCGACGACGAACCCGGCCAGCGGGAGTTCTACGAGCACATGGGGTTCACCGAGGTGCGCGAGTTCACCGACTGGCCGGTGCGTGCCTTCGTCCGGTTGCGCTGAGCCGATCGTCCGTACGCCGCCCTAGGCCGTCGCCGACAGCCGGGCCACCTCGTCGGCGGTGAGCCGCAGGTCGGCGGCGGCCGCCGAGTCGACGATCGACCGCGCCTTCGACGCGCCCGGGATCGGGATCACGACGTCGGCCAGGGCCAGCAGCCACGCCAGCACCACCCGCTGCGGCGAGACGCCGTGAGCGGCGGCGACGTCGGCGAACACCTGGTGGCGCCCACCCACCTCGGCGGCCCCGCGGATGCCGCCCAGCGGGCTCCACGGCAGGAACGCGATACCGAGGGCCGCGCAGTGCTCGAGCGTGTCGCGGGTGCCGAGGTGGTCGGGCGAGAACTGGTTCTGCACCGCCACGAGCCGCTCGCCCAGGATCGTACGGGCGATGTCGATCTGCGCCACGCTCGCGTTCGAGACGCCGGCGCGCAGGATCGTGCCCTCGTCGAGCAGCTGCTGGAGCGCGCCCACCGAGTCGGCGTAGGGCACGGCCGGGTCGGGCCGGTGGTAGTAGTGCAGCCCGATGGGGCCGCCGAGCCGCTCGGCCGACGCCCGGGCCGCCGCCACGAGGTGCTCGGGGCGGCCATCCTGCGTCCAGGTGCCGTCGCCCGGGCGCAGGTGGCCCGCCTTGGTGGCCACCACGACCGCCGACGTGTCACCCCCGTACGCGTCGAGGGCCTTGCGGATGAGCCGCTCGTTGTGGCCGACCTCGCCCGCGTCACGGTGGTAGGCGTCGGCGGTGTCGATGAGGGTGACCCCGGCGTCGAGGGCGGCGTGGATGGTCTCGACGGCCTGGGCCTCGTCGGGCCGGCCCTCGATCGACATCGGCATCGCCCCGAGCCCGATCGCGCCGACCGTGACGTCGGCGAGCCTGCGCTGCATCATGACGTCCACCCTAGCCGGGCCGGACCTGTCGGCCGGCAACGGGCACGTACGCGACGTGCCCGGCTCCGGGGAGCCGGGCACCGCGGGGGAGCGGGGGTCAGATCTTCTCGAGCGCGACCGCCTTGGTCTCCTTGGCCAGCTGGTAGACCAGCCCGCCGACCAGCAGCAGCCCGGCGAAGAGCCAGAAGGCCGGTGGCACCGCCTCCAGCGTCACGTTCTGCCGGATCATGTCGCCGCCGATGAGGGCGCCCATGAGGGCGGGGCCGAAGATCTTGGCGGTGGCGCCGATCCCGTAGCCGAGGCC
Source organism: Actinomycetota bacterium (assembly GCA_041855725.1). Taxonomy (GTDB): domain Bacteria; phylum Actinomycetota; class Actinomycetes; order Propionibacteriales; family Propionibacteriaceae; genus JBHAES01. The sequence goes on along the minus strand of JBHAES010000061.1, from coordinate 10,906 downwards.
GAGCCCGGTGGAGCGGGCGTCGTTGGGGAACTGCTCGGCGCCGAAGGCGTTGAGGATGCCGAAGGCGCCGTCGCCGAAGGTCATGGCGATGAGGATGCCCGCGAAGAACACCCAACCGTCGTTCGCCACGGCCGCGATGACGCACCCGACCGCGCCCAGCGCGCCGTAGCCGAGCATGACCCGCCGGCGGCCGATGCGGTCGGCCAGCCACGCCGACGACAGCCGGCCGGCGCAGTCGGCGATCGACACCCAGGTGAACAGCATGCCCACGGAGGCCGCCGCGAACCCGAAGCCGTCCTTGAGCAGCGTCTGGCCCCACGACTGCACCACGGAGGTGCCCATGATGAAGCAGAACGAGCCGAGGGTCACGATGAGCAGCGCCTTGCGGTACTGGGTGAACACCACCTTGTACGACGACTTCTGCACCTGCTCCACCTGCGGCAGCTCGCCGACCTCGTCGGCAGGGATCTCCATGGCCCACGCCAGCGCCTGCTTCGCCTCGGCGACGCGTCCCCTGGACTGCAGGTAGCGCGGCGACTCGGGCACGAGCCGCAGCCAGACGAGCAGGAAGATCGGCACGACGCCGAGGGCGATGAGCCCCCGCCAGCCGATGACGTCACCCAGCCACAGCTGGGCCTGGGCCCCCAGCAGCAGGCCGAGCGGGATGAACACCGACGCCAGCCCGGCGAGCAGCCCGCGCTGCTTGGCGGGCACGAACTCCTGCACGTACGGGATCGAGGTGATGTTGAGCCCGCCCACGCCGATGCCGACGAGCACCCGCAGCACGGCCAGCATCACCCAGCCCCGGTCGGGGGTGAGCACCGAGACACCGGTGAACACGGTGAACAGCAGCACGCACCAGAAGAAGGCGTTGCGACGGCCGATCGCGTCGGCGAGCCGGCCCCACACGATGGCGCCGACCACGGTGCCCAGCCCCGAGCAGGCGAGGATGACACCCGCCTCGAAGCCGGTCAGGTTCCACGGCTTGGTGAGCAGCGACACCACGAAGCCGATGAGGAACATGTCGAAGAACTCCGACACGTTGCCGATCACCACGAGCGAGATGAGGCTCTTCTGGTGACCGGTCAGCGGCCGGCTGTCGATCTGCTGCGTCGCGGTCGGCGCGACCGGGTCCGACGTGGTCATGACCAGGCTCCTCTCACCGGATGATGTCGGTCGTCGTGGGGATGGACAGCTCGGCGGGGCTGATGAGGGTCAGGTCGCCGTGGTGGGTGAGGGCGTACGTCGACACCCGCTGCCCGTAGCCGATGCCAGCGAGCACGTCGTCGTCGAGGAACCCGTGGAGGGTGCCGGCCACGAACGAGTCGCCCGCGCCCGGCCGGTCGATGATCGGCACCACCTTGACGGCGAAGTTGCGCTCGGCGCCGGGCCCGGCGTAGTAGACCCCCTCGGTCTGGTCGGTCGAGACCACGTGCTCGGCGCCGAACTCCTCGCGCACCCGCCGCGAGCAGGCCGACTTCTCGCCCGAGATGCCGAACACGGTCTCGGCGTCGCGGCGCGAGCAGAAGATGATCCGCGCCTTGCGCGCGATGGGCGACAGCACCTCCCGCGCCCGCTCCGGCGACCACAGCAGGCCCCGGTAGTTCACGTCGAGGGCCACGTCGACACCCCGCTCGGCGGCCGCGTCGACGAAGTAGCGCACCACCGCGGCCGTGCGCTCGGTGAGGGCGGCGGTGATGCCGGTCACGAACACCAGGCGGGTGTCGAGCATCGAGTCCCAGTCGATCATGTCGGTGGTGATCTCCCGGAACGGCGTGTCGAGCCGGTCGTAGACCACCCGCGACGGCATCGGCGGCTGGCCGGGCTCCATGAAGTACAGCGCCATACGGCCCTCGGGCACCCGGATCATGTTCGTCATGTCCACGCCCACGGCGCGGAACTCCGACAGGCAGCGCTCGGCCAGGTCGCCCATGGGCAGCCGCGAGCACCACGACGTGCTGCGCCCCAGCTGGGCAAGCAGCCCCGCCACGTTGGCCTCGGAGCAGGCGGCGGTCATCCAGAGCTGGCTCGTGCGGCCGAGCCGCTGGCCCTGGGGCACGGTGAGGCGGATCTGCCCCTCACCGATCGTGGTCAGGTCGAATGTCATCTCGTGACTCCTTCAGAAGCGTCATCGGTTCCGTAGCGGTGGGTGGAGCGGTCGTGGTCGGCGCCGGTCTCGTCGGCCGGCAGCTCCTCGACGGTGCCCGCGGCGGACGCCGTCGCGTACGTCGAGTGGGTGACCTCCTCGCGGAGGGGACGGAGCAGCATGGGGGGATCACTCCTTCGTGACGAGCGCGAGCCCGGCCCGCGCCAGCTTGTCGGTGATGAACTCACGGGCGGCGATGCACGTGGCGACGGAGTCGGGGGCGTCGTCGTTCCACATCTCCAGCATCATCCGGCCTGACCAGCGCTGTCGCGCCAGCTCGGCGAACGCGGCGTCGAAGTCGGCCACCCCGGCGCCGAACGGGATCCGTCGCGGCTGGCCCGGCAGCACGTCCTTGACGTGGATGGCGACCATGCGGCCCTCCCCGTCGCGGAGCTCCTGGGTGGCGTCGCCGCCGTGCTCGGCGATGTTGCCGACGTCGGGGTAGACCTGCACCCACGGGGAGCCGATCTCGTCGGCCACCGCCACGGCGTCGCCGACGGCGGCGATGTCGTGGCCGTCGACGTTCTCGATGGCGAGCATCACCCCGGCCTGCGCCGCGAGCGGCACGGCGGCGGCGAGGGTGTCGACGTAGCGGCCGCGGGCGGCCGGGTCGTCGGGCTCGTAGTGGGCGTAGTAGCCGGCGACCTGCACCACCGGCACCCCGAGGTCGTGCGCCAGCCGGATACCGTCGGCGTACACCTGCAGCGCCTGCGCCCGCATGGCCGGGTCGGCCGACCCGGGCATCACCTTGCGGTGCAGGCTGAGGCAGATGCCCCCGATGTCGACCCCGGCGCACTGGGCTCCCTGGCGGACCCGCTCCCGCTCCCCGCGGCCCCAGCGCAGCCTGGCGGCCCGCTGCGGCGACTCGTCGACCGACAGGTCGCAGAAGCTGAAGCCGCCCTCGCGCACCTGGGCGAAGAACGCCGGCCAGTCATCGGTCGCCACGAGCGCCTTCTCGTAGATCCCCAGGGTGACCCCGCCGGTCACGGCCACACCTCGGCGATCGCCGTGCGCAGCCGGACGGCGGCGGCCCGCGGGTCGTCGGCCGTCATGATCTCGCGGCCGGCGATGACCACACCCACCGGCGACCCGGCGAAGACGCCGAGCTCGGTGGCCTTGATGCCGCCGGTGACCGTGACCGTGAACCCCAGGTCGGCGAGCTCGGCGACCCGGGCGAGGTCGTCGGGCCCCCAGGTGAGCTCGCCGGCGGCCTCCCGGTCGCGGGACCGCTTCACGATGACGTGGCGCACCCCCAGCTCGCGCCAGGTGCGGGCCCGCTCGACCGAGTACGTCTCGCCCAGCTCCACCTGCACCTCGCCGCCCAGCTCCTCGGCGACCTTGACGACCTGCGCGATCGTGGTGTCGGAGGCCCCCGCGACGCACGAGACCCAGCTCGCCCCCGCCTCGAAGCACTGGCGGGCGATGAGGCTGCCCGCCTCGGCGATCCGTACGTCGGCGAGGATCGTCTTGTCGGGATAGAGGGCCCGGACCTCGCGGACGGCCCGCAGCCCTTCGGCGATGATGAGGATGGTGCCGCACTCGATGACGTCGACCTCGTCGACGCACCGGTTGAGCGCACGGAACGCGGTCACCAGGTCGAGGCTGTCGACCGCGACCTGCAGCCGGGGCCGCATCACGCCTCCCGGTAGAACGCGAAGAAGGTGTGCGCGTTGTGCATGAGCAGGTCGTCGACGTACGACCGGTCGAAGCCCTCAGCGAGCATGCGCGGCCCGTCGACGGCGGGGTTGAAGTCGACGCCGGTGACCGCCCCGTACGCCTTCTGGTAGCTACGCTTGCCGGAGTCGGTGCCCAGCAGGATGCGGCTGCCGTAGCCCTTGGCCCCGAGCTCGCGCAGCTCCATGATGCGGTTGGCGTCAGGCTGGTACTTGATGCGGTAGGTGCCGTCGATCTCCAGGTAGGCGCCGGTGTCGAGGATCTGCTGCAGGTAGTAGACGTCGGCGTTGCGCTGGATGTGGCCGATGGCGATCTTCTCGGGCGGCACCCCGAGCCGGATCAGCTGCTGCGCCTGCTCGAGGCCGCAGGTGCCGTACGTGGTGTGGGTGTTGATCGGGCACCCGGTGGCGAGCGACGCCTGGGCGGCGGCCTCCAGGCACTTGCGCTCGAAGGCGGTGATCGTGCCGTACGCCGTCGCCACCTTGATGACGCCGGCCTTCAGGGTGCTGCGCTCGACGATCGGGCCCGAGTAGTCGTGGCGGTCGATGCCCTGGGTGATGTCGGCCACGAGCAGCTCGGCGATCTGGTCGACGGTGTAGCGCGACACCCAGTGCGCCTGGGTCTCGAGGTAGACGTGCTCGCGGTGGAACCCGGTGGCGAGGATGATCTGCAGGCCGTCGACCCGACGCTGCACCTCGGCCAGCTTGTCGACGTCGCGCCCGCAGTCGATCGGGCACATGTCCACGACGGTGCCGCCCTGCGGCGACCAGTTCCTCGACGCGGCGACGAAGTAGCCCGCCTCCTCGACCGCCTTGTCGACGTCGTCGAGCTGGTGGTCGCGGTCGAGGTAGACCTCGCCGGCGCCCACCCGGATCAGGTGGTCGTGGGCGTTGACGACGCCGAGGGTGGTGGGGTCGACGTCTCCGAGCAGGGTACGTGCGAATGCCATGGCTCCTCCTTGTGCGTGGCAGTCCCCGGACGGGGGTGCTCCCAGTGCATCCCGGCGGGTCTGCGGAGGGAAGCAAGATCGTGAACACATGATCACGAGCGTTCGGCACAGATCCGCGTACAGTAGTGTCACTGCTTGTGTCGTCAGCTTTTCGCGGTTCTGTGAGCGCTGCGTAGGGCATCGATGGATGCGCTATCGTGCACGTATGTGCGCTGACAGCGAGGGTCGGGAGCACCTGCGGCTGCTGCTCGACGTCGCCCGCCGCTACTGGCTCGACGACCAGTCCCAGGCCGAGATCGCCGCTGCGGTCGGCTACTCGCGCCCCACGGTCTCGCGGCTGCTGGCCGAGGCCAAGGCGCTCGGGATGGTCACCGTGTCGGTGTCGCACCCGATGGAGCACGTGCTCGACACCGAGCACGACCTGCGGCGGCGGTTCTCGCTCAAGGTGGCCACGGTCGCCGCACGCACCGAGGGGCTCACCACCGCCCAGGCGGTCGCACGGCTGGCGGCGGCCACCGTCTGCGACCTCGGCAACCCGCACGCGGTGATCGCCCTGTCGAACGGCACCTCGCTGGCGGCGGTGGTCGACGTGATGCCCCGGCAGCGGTGGCGCTACTCGTGCGTCACCCAGATGATCGGTGCGCTGGGCCGCCCCGACGACGCCATGGCCGACAGCCCCGAGCTGTGCCGCCGCCTGGCGGGCCGGCTCGGCGGCACCTACCGGTCGCTGCCGATCCCGATCGTGATGCGCTCACCCGCCGCAGCCGAGACCGCCCGCGCCGAGGAGCTGGTGCTCACCACCTTCGAGCTGGCCGCCCGCTCCGACATCGGGCTCGTCGGCGTCGGGGCAGTCAGCCGGACGGGCATGTCGGGCGGGCTGCTCGAGCCGTTCCTGACTCGCGAGGTGGCCGCCGAGATCCGCCGCGTCAAGGCCGTCGCCCACATCTGCGGCCACCACTTCGACGCCCGCGGCCGCCACGTCCGCACGTCGCTGTGCGATCGTACGGTGGCGATGGACCCCGAGCGGCTGGCCCAGATGGAGGTGGCCATGGTGGTGGCCTGGGGCGCCGGCAAGGTCCGTGCGCTGCACGCCGCGCTGCGCACGGGCTACGTCAACGCGCTCGCCACCGACGAGGAGACGGCGCGGCTGCTGCTGGCCTACGACCCGTAGGCCCGGTCAGGCGGTGCGGCGGTAGCCGACCCAGCAGAGCAGGCCGAGCCCGCCGAAGCCGGCGCTGACGACGGCGACGGACAGCATCGACGTGGCCGCCGGCGCAGCCACCGCCCCCGACAGCAGCGCGTTGAACAGCAGGCTCACGAACGCCTGGGCCGAGGCGGCGGCACCGCGCATCCGCGGGAACCGGTCGAGCATCAGCAGCTGCAGCACCGGGAAGGCCAACTGCACCCCGAACGACATCACCGCCGGCATCACGAACACCCACGGCAGGCCGCTGGTGGCCGGCAGCAGCGCCAGGGCGACGTTGCCGAGGGCGCCGCCCGTCACCACGCCGAGCCCCACCTTGGCCAGCCGCAGCGGCGCCACCCGGGCGGCGAGCCGGCCCGCCACGAACGCGCCGAGCACGAGGCCGCCGACCACGGGCACGAACAGCATCCAGAAGTCCTGTTCCCCCTTGCCGAGCAGGGTCAGCATGATGATGGGCGCGGCCACGATGTAGAGGAACTGGGTGGCGAACGCGAACGTCGACGTGGCGGCCAGCAGCAGGAACGTCCGGTCGGCCAGCACGGTGCGCAGCGAGCCGACCACGTCGCCCGCCGACAACGGGTGCCGGGCGGCCGGCGGGAGGGTCTCGGGGAGGGTGACCAGGGTGAGGACCAGCAGCAGCCCGCCGGAGCCGACGAGGAACCAGAACGTCCAGTGCCAGGTGCCGACGCCGAGGATCAGCCCGCCCACGATCGGGGCGACGGCGGGCGCCACGCCGAAGATCATGTTGACCTGCGACATCATCCGCTGGGCCGCCGGCCCCGAGGCGACGTCGCGGATGACCGTACGGGAGATGATCTGCGCGCCGCCCGCGGCGAGGCCCTGGAGGGCGCGCCCTACGAGCAGCACCGGCAGCGACGGGGCGAGCGCGCACAGCACCGACGCGGCGGTGTAGACGGCGAGCCCGCCGACGATCACCGGTCGGCGGCCGAGGGCGTCGCTGAGCGGGCCGTGCCACAGCGACATCAGCGCGAACGACAGCAGGTAGACGCTGGTGACCTGCTGCATGGCGAGCGCATCGACCGAGAAGTCGCCCGCGATCAGGTCGAACGCCGGGAACATGGTGTCGATCGAGAAGGGGCCCAGCATCGCCAGCAGGGCGATGAGCACCGTGACCGCCGCCATCCGCCCCCGCGACAACCCCTCGGCGGGGCGATCGTCGGCGCTCAGAGCTCGTCCTGTCCGACGAGGCCCGACTGGGCGTAGACGGTGCGCAGCGCCGTGAGGCTGACGAGGGCCTCGTCGACGTCGATCCAGAACGGCTCGCCGGAGTCGAGCCCGGCGTAGAAGTCGTCGATCAGCAGGCCGTGGCTCAGGCCCCAGTAGGAGCGGGCCCCGCTCGCCTGGGTGTCGGCGGCCAGCACGGTGGCGGTGCCGTCGGGGGCGACGTGGCGCAGCACGCCGTCGCCGAACCGCAGCAGCCCCTCAGTCGTGGCCACCTCGATCTCGACGGGGGCGTTGTCGCAGTGGGCACCGGTGGCGAAGAAGGTGCTGCGCACGCCGGAGGCGTGGTCGATGGACACCACGGCGGCGTCCTCCACCTCGATGACGCCCCGCAGCCGCAAGGTGGTGGCCGACCCCCGCACGTCGGTGGGCGCGCCGAGCGTCCAGCAGAGCAGGTCGATGGTATGGATCACCTGGTTGATGAGGGTGCCGCCGCCGGCCTCGGCCCACGTGCCGCGCCACGGGGCGGCGGCGTAGTAGGCCGCCGTACGGGACCAGAACGTGGTGGCCCGGGCGCCGCGCACCTCGCCGTAGCGCCTGGAGCGGATCGCCTCGTGGAGGGCGCGGCTGGTGGGGTTGTAGCGGTTCTGGAAGCAGACGCCCACCTTGCGGTCGCTGGCGCGGGCGGCGGCGGCGAGCTCCCGCGCCGCGGCGACGGTGTGGGCGACCGGCTTCTCGGTGAGCACGTGGCTGCCGGCTCGCAGCGCGTCGAGGGCCACCGGCACGTGGAGGTGGTGGGGGAGGGTGACGTGCACCACCTCGGGCGCGACGTCGGCGAGCAGGGCGCGGTGGTCGGTGAAGGCCGGCACCCCCCAGCGCTCGGCCGCCGCGGCGGCCCGCTCGGGCACCACGTCGCACACCCCGACGAGCTCGATGCCCGGGTTCTGGCTGATGGCGTCCAGGTGGTTGGCGGAGATGTCGCCGATGCCGACGACGGCGGCGGTGGTCACGGTGGGCTCCTCGTCTCTGGCGACCGGTCGGCGCCGGCGCTGGCCGCCGGTCGGATCCCCGGATGGCTCGTCGTCGCTGGTGGTGTCGCTGGAGGAACCCTATCGGTGGCGTCCCGCGGCCCCGTCGCCGCCCCGGGCCCCACGAGGGGTGTCGTCGGCGGGGGAGGCCCGGGCGTCCGCCGCGGTCGTGGCGGGGCAGGGAACCTGACAGACTGTCGGCATGCTGCTGGACGACGGCGAGATCATCACCTGGCTCACCGACATGGACGGTGTGCTCGTGCACGAGGAGGACGCCCTGCCGGGCGCCACCGACTTCATCGAGGAGCTGAAGCGGTGCGAGCGCAACTACCTGGTGCTCACGAACAACTCGATCTACACCCCGCGTGACCTGTCGGCGCGCCTGCGGGCGAGCGGCATCGACGTGCCGGAGGACCACATCTGGACCTCCGCGCTCGCCACCGCCAAGTTCGTCGCCGAGCAGATGCCCGGCGCGTCGTGCTACGCGATCGGGGAGGCGGGGCTGACCACCGCGCTCCACGAGGCCGGCCTGGTGATGACCGAGCGCAACCCCGACTACGTGGTCCTCGGCGAGACCCGCACCTACTCGTTCGAGACCATCACGCGGGCCATCCGGCTGCTCGAGAACGGCGCCCGGTTCATCGCCACCAACCCCGACCCGAGCGGCCCCAGCGCCTGGGGCACCCTCCCGGCCACGGGCGCCGTCGCGGCGCTCATCGAGCGGGCGGCGTCGCGGACGCCGTACTTCTGCGGCAAGCCCAACCCGTTCATGATGCGCTCGGCGCTGCGCAAGGTGAACGGCCACTCCCACAGCGGCGTGATGGTGGGCGACCGCATGGACACCGACGTCGTCTCCGGCCTCGAGGCGGGCCTGCGGACCGCGCTCGTGCTCAGCGGGTCGACCCGCCCCGAGGACGTCGGCAGGTTCCCCTACCGACCCACCGTCGTGCTGCCGTCGGTCGCCGACCTGGTGCCCCTCGTCGAGCGCTACGCCCGGCCGGCCGACGACGCCCCGCAGCCCCTCGCCCCGTGACCGCGCGGCCCCGGCCCGGCCTGCGGGCCCCGGCCGCGTTACATCCCTGAAACAGACCAGAAACCGTCGGGCAACGGCGCCGTACTAGCGTCACACCCTGTGGCGCCGCCACGGCGCCACCCAGCGAGTGATGGAGGAACCATGTTCACCGACGCCGCCGAGCTGTTGGCCTACGTGAGGGACCACGACGTCGAGACCATCGACGTGCGCTTCTGCGACCTGCCCGGCGTGATGCAGCACTTCACCATCCCGGCCTACGCCTTCGACGAGGCGGTGTTCACCGACGGGCTGTCGTTCGACGGCTCCTCGATCCGCGGCTTCCAGAAGATCCATGAGTCCGACATGGCCCTGCTGCCCGACCCCGGCACCGCGTTCGTCGACCCGTTCCGCAGGTCGAAGACGCTGGCGGTGAACTTCTTCGTGCACGACCCGCTCACGAAGGAGGCCTACAGCCGCGACCCGCGCAACATCGCCCGCAAGGCCGAGGCCTACCTCCAGTCCAGCGGCATCGGCGACACCGCCTTCTTCGCGTCCGAGGCCGAGTTCTACATCTTCGACGCCGTACGGTTCGAGACCAAGCAGAACGCCTCGTACTACCACATCGACTCCGAGGCCGGTGCCTGGAACACCGGCGCCGAGTACGACGGTACCGGCGAGCGCAACCGGGGCTACAAGGTGAAGTACAAGGGCGGCTACTTCCCCGTGGCCCCCGTCGACCACTTCAGCGACCTGCGCGACGACATGGTGCGCCACCTCACCGAGGCCGGCCTCGAGGTCGAGCGCGCCCACCACGAGGTCGGCACCGCCGGCCAGGCCGAGATCAACTACCGCTTCAGCACCATGCTGCGGGCGGCCGACGACGTGCAGAAGTTCAAGTACGTCATCAAGAACACCGCCTGGCAGGCCGGCAAGACCGTGACCTTCATGCCGAAGCCGATCTTCGGTGACAACGGCTCGGGCATGCACGTGCACCAGTCGCTGTGGCAGGACGGAGTCCCGCTGTTCGCCGACGAGGCCGGCTACGGCGGCCTGTCCGACCTGGCCCGCTGGTACATCGGCGGTCTGCTGCGCCACGCCCCGTCGCTGCTGGCGTTCACCAACCCGACCACGAACTCCTACCACCGCCTGGTGCCGGGCTTCGAGGCGCCGGTGAACCTCGTCTACTCGTCGCGCAACCGCTCGGCGTGCATCCGCATCCCTGTCACGGGTTCCGACCCGAGGGCGAAGCGGCTGGAGTTCCGGTGCCCCGACCCGTCGGCCAACCCGTACCTCGCGTTCGCTGCCTGCCTGCTGGCCGGCCTCGACGGCATCCAGAACCGCATCGAGCCCCCGGCCCCGATCGACAAGGACCTCTACGAGCTGCCTCCCGAGGAGCACGCCGAGGTCGCCCAGGTGCCGCCGTCCCTCGACGCGGTGCTCGACGAGCTCGAGTCCGACTACGACTACCTGCTCGCCGGCGACGTGTTCACCAGCGACCTGGTCGAGACCTGGATCGACATGAAGCGCGAGGACATCAACGCCATCCGGCAGCGTCCCCACCCGCACGAGTTCGAGATGTACTACGACCTGTAGGCGTACGTCGGCCGCGGCCGGGCCGGACGGGGTCGGCGTCGCTATGCTGCCTGGTCATGACCGACGCCGCCAGCCACCCCGGGGCCGCGCTCGGCCCGCCCGCCGCCGGCCGGAAGGT
>JBHAES010000060.1:0-2941 GCA_041855725.1 Actinomycetota bacterium | reverse complement strand
CGAGCGGTTCGACGTGGTGTGCGTGGGCATCGCCCGCGGCGGCCGGTGGGTCGTCGTCGACCCGCAGGTCGTCGCCTCCTACGAGGTGCGCGACGAGCGGCTCCCCAGCGTGGACGCCGGCCTGCCGGAGGCCGTGCTCGTACGCCACCGCGGCGGCATCGCGGTCGCGGCCCGCGACGGCGACCGGCTCGTCGACGTGTCGCCGGTCGACGTCGCGTTCGCGCTGCTGCACGGCCCGTACGGCGAGGACGGCACCGTGCAGGGGCTGTTCGAGATGCACGGGCTGCGCTACGTGGGCGCCGGGGTGCTCGCGAGCGCGGTGTGCCAGGACAAGGTGGCCATGAAGCAGCGGCTCGCCGACCTGGGGCTCGCCGTCGGCCCGTACGTGGTGCTGGGTGACCACGACTGGCGCCGCGACCCCGAGGGCTGCCTCGACCGGGTCGACACCCTCGCCTACCCGGTGTTCGTGAAGCCGGCCCGCGGCGGGTCGTCGATCGGTATCTCCCGGGTGACGGGCCGTGACGGGCTGCGGGCGGCGGTCGAGGCCGCCCGCGAGCACGACCCGAAGGTGATCGTGGAGCAGGGGATCGTCGGTGCCCGCGAGGTGGAGTGCGCCGTGCTGGGCGACGTCGCGGGCGGGCCGCCGAGCACGTCGCTGCCCGGCGAGATCGTGGTGCACACCCCGGAACGGTTCTACGACTTCCGCATCAAGTACCTGCCCGGCCAGCCCGTCGACGTGGTCGCACCCGCCGACCTGCCCCCCGACGTGGCCGACCGGGTCCGCGAGGTGGCGGTCGTCGCGTTCACCGGCCTGGGCATCGAGGGGCTGGCCCGCGTCGACACGTTCCTGCTGCCCGACGGCGAGGTGGTGGTCAACGAGGTCAACACCATGCCCGGCTTCACCCCGACCTCCGGCTACCCGCTCATGTGGGCGGCCACCGGCCTCGACTACGCCACCCTCGTGACCCGGCTCGTCGACCTCGCCCTGGCCCGCCCGCTCGGGCTGCGCTGAGCCCCGCCGTCGTCGCGGCCGAGGGCGCCGGGCGCGCGTACGACGGCATCGTCCGGCAGGCAGCCCGCGCCGGGGTCCGACCACCGTCGACCGGTACCAGCCACGGGTGCGACACCGCCGGGCGCGACCCGCTCGGGCGCCACGGGCCCCGGTACGGTGAACCCATGGCCACACCTGAGACCGTCGGCTCGGTCGGCGAGTTCCCACTGATCGACCGCATCACCGCCGGCGTCACGCACGGGCCGGCCGTCAGCGTCGGCCCCGGCGACGACGCCGCCGTGTTCCTCGTGAACGGGTCGGCGGTGACGAGCGTCGACGTGCTCGTGGAGGGGGTGCACTTCCGGCGCGACTGGGTGCCGGCCGAGCGGCTCGGTCGTCGCGCGGTGGCGGTCGCGTGCGCCGACCTGGAGGCGATGGGCGCCGACCAGGTCGCCGTGCTCGTCGGCCTGTCGGTGCCGCCCGACCTCGACGCCGCGTGGGTGGCCGACCTCGCCCGCGGGGTCCGCGACGAGTGCGAGCTGGCCGGGGCGTCGCTCGTCGGCGGCGACCTCACCCGCAGCCGCGACGTCGCCGTCGCCGTGACCGTCATCGGCGAGCTGCGCGGCCGGCCGCCCGTGCTGCGCTCCGGTGCCGCGCCGGGCGACGTCGTCGCCGTCCGGGGCCGGCTCGGGTGGGCCGCGGGCGGGCTGCAGGTGCTCAAGCGCGGCTTCCGGTCGCCCCGGGTGCTCGTGGACGCCTACCAGAGCCCCCAGATCGCGTACGGGGCCGGCGTCGAGGCGGCACGGGCCGGCGCCACCGCCATGATCGACGTCTCCGACGGGCTGCTGGCCGACCTGGGCCACGTCGCCGACGCGTCCGAGGTGGCGATCGACCTCGACTCCGGCAGGTTCGACATCCCCGACCCGGTGCGGGCCGTGGCCGCCGCCACCGGTGGCGACCCGCTCGCGTACGTGCTCACCGGCGGTGAGGACCACGCCCTCGCCGCCACGTTCCCGTTCGGGCAGGTGCCCCCCGAGTGGCTCGTGGTCGGCACCGTCACCGAGGGGGAGGGCGTCACCGTCGACGGGCAGCAGTGGCCGGGACCGGCCGGCTGGGACCACTTCGGCCGCTGAGGCGTCGACCACTCACGAGAAGGTGGCGCTCACCCGCCCGATCCGCTCGTCGAGCCAGGCCCGGTGACCGGGCAGCGCCGACATCGGGTCCGCCACCTCGTGCCACGCACCCGGGAGGGCTCGGGCCACGGCCGCGACCGCCTCCAGGGTGGCGTCGACAGGGGCCTTGATGCGTTCGGCGAGCCGCTGGAAGCTGACGGGGCTGACGAGCTCAGCCCGCCGAGACTTCCCGAGCTTGAGGCCGAGCTGGTACCTTTCTCCGCCACCGAAGTAGGGATGCACGCAGACCAGGTCGTACGCGGGCGCGATGACGGGGCGCCTCGGGTCTCGGTAGATCAGGGAGACGTTCTTGAGGTGCATGTCGGTGTTGCCGACGGCGTAGCTGAAGAAGAGCCGACGCACCAGCTCCAGGTACGAGGCGGTGTCGCGGTGCGCGTAGACGAGTGCGGCGACCGTGTCATAACTGCCGGCGTACTTGTCATCGGGATAGAAGCCGCGCACCTGGCACAGGTCCTCGATGTGGACCCGCCCGTGGGGGGTGCGGTCGAACCGTTCGATGGCGAAGGCCACGTCCTCCCCGCGCGGCCAGGTCACGGCGGGGAGCTCGGGAAGGTCGTCGCGGTGCACGGCCGCCACCGTGGGCACGTCGATCCCGACCGCTGCCGCCATCCGCATCATCGACAGCTCGTTGACGGGCAGCTGCGCGAACCTGGGGTCCGGTGTCTTGACGATCCAGTCACCGCCGACGCCGCGCGCCGGCAGCGTGAGGCGCCCGTCGGCGGCCAGCAGCGAGAACTTGAGCCCCACCCCCGCGAGG
>JBHAES010000059.1:0-2659 GCA_041855725.1 Actinomycetota bacterium | reverse complement strand
CCACCACCACAGCGGCACCGCAGACGCCACCGCCGCGCCGACGGCCGGCCCGGCGACCAGCCCTTGGAGGTGCAGCACCACCACCTGCCCCACCAGGCAGGCGACGACCACGGCCGCGTCGACGAGCCGGGCACGCGTCCCGGTACCCGACGGGGCAGGCCGCTCTGACGTGGTCACGGCACCCATCCTGGCCGGCCGGTGGTGCGGGCGACGTCCGCCATCAGGTGTCGCGCCGGGTGAGGACGATGGCGGCGGCGCCCAGGAGGACCGCCACCCAGGCGAGCAGCACCAGGAAGCCGGTCCACGGTCCGAGCGCGGCGGGGTCGGGTGCGGCGACGAGCCGCGACCCGGCCTGCACCGGGAACAGGGCGCTCAGCCGGGCCCCCTCCGGGCTGACCAGCTGGGGCACCACGGGGGCGAGCACCAGCACCACCAGCACCGTGAGCACGCTGGCGACCATGCTGCGCACGAAGACCCCCACGGCGATCCCCACCACGCTGATGCCGGCCAGGTAGAGGCCCGAGCCGAGCACCAGCCGCAGCGCCTCGGACGGCGGCAGGTCGTAGCCGTACCCGCCCGTGGCGAGGATCGGCGGCGCGGCGAGCAGCCCGATCGCCGCCGAGACGGTCCCTACGACGAGCGACACGAGCGCGACCAGCAGCGCCTTGGCGGCGAGCACCGGCACCCGGCGGGGGGCGGCGAGGAAGGTCCAGGTGACCTGGCCCGAGCGGTACTCGTTGGTGACCACGAGGGCGGCCAGGATCGCCAGCAGGATCGCGAGGTACGGGGTCTTGTCGAGCATCAGCTCGGGGTAGACGTCGTAGTCCGCCTTGGGCGACGACCGGTCGCGCAGCACGTACGCCCACGCCATGAGCAGGCTGTTGGCGACCAGCAGCACGAACGTGAGCCCGGCCAGGACCAGGTTCGACGCGAGACCGCGGAACTTGATCCACTCGGAACGGGTCACCGTCGGCAGCGAGACGCCGACGGCCGCAGGGTACGGGGTCAACGGGGGCACCTTCCTCTCGTGGGTCGTGGGACGCGTCACGCGCTGGCGTACTCGACGGCGTCGCGGGTCAGGGCGGCGTACGCCTCCTCCAGGCTCTGCCGCACCGGCGTCAGCTCGGTGAGCAGGAGCCCGTGGTCGCGGGCGACCAGCGCCACCTCCTCGGCCGTGGCGCCCGCCACCTCGACGAGGTCGCCGTGGCGCGTCACGACGACGCCGGGGCGGCTCAGGTGCGCCACCAGGGCGGAGGGGTCGCTCGCGCGCACCCGGACCCGGCCGGAGTCCCGGGTGAGCGACGCGAGGGGGGCGTCGGCGATGATGCGGCCGCGGCCGATGATGACCACGTGGTCGGCGACGAGCGCCAGCTCGGAGAGCAGGTGCGAGGAGAGGAAGACGGTCCGGCCCTCGTCGGCCAGCCGCCGCAGGAACGTGCGCACCCACGCCACCCCTTCCGGGTCGAGCCCGTTGACGGGTTCGTCGAGCACCAGCGTCGCCGGGTCGGCCAGCAGGGCGGCCGCGATGCCCAGCCGCTGCCCCATGCCCAGCGAGAAGCCGCCCACCTTCCGCCCGGCCGCGTCGCTCAGACCGGTCGCGTCGAGCACCTCGTCCACCCGGGACCGGGGGATCCGGTGGGTGGCGGCCAGCGCCTCCAGGTGGTTGCGGGCCGTCCGGGAACGGTGCGCCGCCCGGGCGTCGAGGAGCGCGCCCACGACCGACAACGGGGCCGGGTGGTCGGCGTAGCGCCGGCCGCCGACGAGGGCCCGCCCACCGCTGGGTCGGTCCAGCCCGAGGATGCAGCGCATGGTGGTGGTCTTCCCGGCCCCGTTGGGCCCGAGGAAGCCGGTGACCCGGCCGGGGTGCACGGTGAAGCTCGCGTCCCGCACCGCCTCCCGGTGCCCGTACCGTTTGCTCAGCCCTTCCACCTGGATGCTCATCCGCAGTCCTCTCGTCCGATGCCTGTGCCGTCGACGCTAGGCGCGGGGCCTGGCCGGCGGTACCACCCACGGGTGGTGATCAGGCGGCCGAGCCGGCCTCACCCGCACCGGTGCCCGTCCGGCAGGACCCGCGGCGGGAGGGGCACGACGGCCGCGGGCGGGCCGGGTTGACAGTGCCGCTACGTCAAGGTTGCAGACTGCTGGGGTGACTCCTTCTGCGCACCCGCCCGCCGCGGGTCACGGCTCGCGGCTGACCCTGCCCCTCTACCTGATCGGCACGACGACGTCGCTGCTCGGCAACGCCGCCATCGCGGTGGTGCTGCCGTGGCTGGTGCTCGAGCGGACCGGTGAGGCGTCCCTGGCCGGCACGGTGGCGGCGGTGAGCGCGCTGCCGGCCGCCGTCGCCGCGTTCGTCGGCGGGCACCTGGTCGACCGGGTGGGGCGCCGACGCATGACCGTGCTCGCCGACGTCGGGTCGGCGCTGGCGGTCGCAGCGCTCGCCGTCGTCGACCACCTCACCGGCCTCGACCTCGTCTGGTTCATCGTGCTGGGCATCGCCGGCGCCCTGTTCGACGTGCCCGGGGCTACCGCCCGCGAGACGCTGCTGGCCGACGTCGCCGAGACCTCCGGCACCAGCCTCGACCGCGTCGTCGCGCTGCGCAGCGCGCTGTTCGGCATGTCGTTCCTCGTCGGCCCGGCGCTCGCCGGCGCCCTGCTG
>JBHAES010000058.1:0-6114 GCA_041855725.1 Actinomycetota bacterium | reverse complement strand
GGCGTGGAGGCACCCGGGCTGCTCCTGGGCGGCCTGGCGCTCCTTGACCGGCTGCAGCAGGTTCCGCGGTGCCGCAGCCGGGGTGAAGAACCGGAACGCGTCGTAGTGGGAGCAGCGGATCTCGTGGGCCTCGACGACCGCGTCGGTGCCGGCCGCACCGAGACGCAGCGGCAGCGACCGGTGCCGGACCTCGGCCGCGTCGAGCCGGTACACCATCGCCCACTCGTGCAGCCCGAAGCAGCCGAACCAGGCCGGGCGTGACGCCGTCTGCGTCAGCACGTCGAGCGCGAACGCGACCCCCGAGGCCCGCTTCGCCCGGAACGCGTCGAGGTCGAGGCTCGTCACCGTGCCGGTGGTGCGGTAGAGCGGCCACGAGGCGTGGTCGGGGGCGTCCGCCAGGCCGACGCCCGGCCCCGGGTGCCAGCGCAGCAGCCGGCCCGGGCGGATCCCGTAGTAGTCGAACAGGAAGTCTTCGACCCGATGGCGCACCCCGGCCCGCCGCCGCGCCACGTGGTCGCGGGTCGCCGCCTCGGCCCGCGACCGGTGGGCCTCGGCCAGCGGGCCCCACTCGTCGCGCGACAGCACGCGGAGCGGGCTCATGGCAGCGTGAGGACCTCCGCGCCGTCGGCGGTCACCGCGATCGTGTGCTCCCACTGCGCCACCCGCGAGAAGTCGTTGGTGACCACCGTCCACTCGTCGTCCCACACGTGGGAGCGGTAGTCGCCGAGCACCAGCATCGGCTCGATGGTGAAGGTCATGCCCTGCTCCATCGTCAGGTCGAGCTTCGGCTCGTCGTAGTGCAGCACCACCAGCCCGGAGTGGAAGACGGTGTGCACCCCGTGGCCGGTGTAGTCGCGCACCACGCCGTAGCCGAACCGTCGCGCGTACGACTCGATCACCCGGCCGATGACCGAGAACGGCCGACCCGGACGGACCTGCGAGATGGCCCGCTCGAGGGCCTCCTTCGTCCGCTCGGCCAGCAGCCGGGACTCCTGCGGCACGTCGCCGCAACCGAAGGTGCCGCAGTTGTCGCCGTGCACCCCGTCCTTGAACGCGGTGACGTCGATCTTCACCAGGTCGCCGTCCTCGAGCGGCCGGGCGTCGGGGATGCCGTGGCAGATCACCTCGTTGACCGACGTGCAGATCGACTTGGGGAACCCCCGGTACCCCAGCGTCGACGGGTAGGCCCCGTGGTCGCACATGAACTCGTGGGCCACGGCGTCGAGGTGGTCGGTCGTCACCCCGGGGGCGATCTCGGCCGCCGCCGCCAGCATCGCCTGCGCCGCGATCCGGCCCGCGACCCGCATCCGCTCGATCGTCTCGTCGGACTGCACGTGCGAGCCCCGGTAGGGCTGGGGGGCCGGCCGTCCCACGTACTCCGGCCGCGGGATCGATGCGGGGACGGGACGCAGCGGCGATACTGGGTACGGCTTCACGCGACTCACCCGCGTGAGTCTAGTTGCCCTCCGACGAAGGGACCGCCATGGCCGACCCGCAGTGGTACTGGTGCCTCGCCCACCGCCGGGTCGAGCCGTACGAGGCCTGCCGGGCCGCCGACCGGCTCGGCCCGTTCCCCACCGCCGACGAGGCCGCGGCCGCGCTCGACACGTTCCAGCGCCGCAACGCGGAGTACGACCTGGAACGCGAGCGCGAGCAAGCGGACTCCGACGGGTTCCTCGGCACCGGGCTGGGTCGCCGCGACTCAGCCGACGAGCCGCAGCGCTGACGGCACCCGGTCGACCTCGGCCGCCAGGGCGGGCTGGTCGAGGCGGGCGGTCGTGGCGAGCGCCGACAGCCAGGCGTCGCGGCCGTCGTCGACCACCACCACGGTGAGCCGCTCCCCGGTCACCCCCGCCTGCTTCGCGGGCGCCAGCGTGACGTCCACCGACGTCTTCCAGGCCGGTCGGCCGCCCACGGTGAGCGCCTCGTCGGTCACCGTCGCCACCGCGGTCACGTCCAGGCGCCGCACCGGCATCGCCACCATGCAGTCCACGGCCCGCCGGGCGGCCTCCTGCACCGTGGCGTAGCCGCCCGACCGACGCAGCTCGCCGAGGGTGATGCCGCTCTGCCGTCGCTTGCCCTGGGTCCACACCTCGAACCACGTCTCGGTGTCCTCCAGCGACGCCAGCACCGGGACGCCGCCGTCGGGCCCGCGGGTGTAGGGCACGGCCGACTTCGGCAGCACGAGCCGGCCCCCGTACGAGCTGTTGTCGACCGGGTGCTCGTTGCGGTAGCCGCTCACCCCCACCGGGCAGGGCGAGTCGGGCGCCGACGGACCGGTGGTGGCGTCGGTGGCGGCCACGTCGCCGCGCGGCGGGACCCACGTCGTCCGCGCCGGCCGTACGGGGACGAACGCGAGCAGGACGCCGGCGACGAGCATCACGGCCACCGCGGCCAGGTACGGCACGGCAGGACGCACGGTCGACGGGGGACGCGGGCCGGGGCCGCCCGGGTCGGCGGGGGGCACCGTCGGCGCGGTGTCGCCGGTGCGTCCCGCCGAGGTCCAGCGCTCGCCGTCCCACCAGCGCCACCGGGGCGACCCCGGCTCGGCGGCAGGGTCGGCGTACCAGCCTGGTGACGACACGGCGTCATCGTAACCGGGCCGAAACACGGTCTTGGCAGACTGGCCCGCATGGACAAGCAGACCGAGTTCGTCCTGCGCGCGATGGAGGAGCGGGACGTACGCTTCGTGCGGCTCTGGTTCACCGACGTGCTGGGCTTCCTGAAGTCCGTCGCGATCTCACCGGCCGAGGTCGAGGGCGCGTTCGCCGAGGGGGTCGGCTTCGACGGGTCGGCCATCGAGGGCTTCGCCCGGCGCTACGAGTCCGACATGGTGGCCCACCCCGACCCCACCACGTTCCAGATCCTGCCGTGGCGCGACCACCAGGAGCCGACCGCCCGCATGTTCTGCGACATCCGGTTGCCCGACGGGTCCCCCTCGTACGCCGACCCGCGCTACGTGCTGAAGCGGGCGCTGCGCAAGGCCGCCGACCGGGGGTTCACCTTCTACACCCACCCCGAGATCGAGTTCTACCTGTTCCGGCCCCAGGCCGACCCGCGGCAGCCGCCGGTGCCCCTCGACACGGGCGGCTACTTCGACCACACCACCTTGGGGCAGGGCTCCGGCTTCCGCCGCTCGGCGATCGCGATGCTGGAGCAGATGGGCATCTCGGTGGAGTTCAGCCACCACGAGGGCGGCCCGGGCCAGCACGAGATCGACCTGCGCTACGCCGACGCCCTCACCATGGCCGACAGCATCATGACCTTCCGGGTCGTGGTGAAGGAGGTCGCCGTACGCGAGGGGATCCACGCCTCGTTCATGCCCAAGCCGTTGCTCGAGGCCCCCGGGTCGGGGATGCACACGCACCTGTCGCTGTTCGAGGGCGACCGCAACGCGTTCTTCGACGCGTCCGCCGAGTACCACCTCTCCGACACGGCCCGACGGTTCGTGGCCGGGCTGCTGCACCATGCCGCCGAGATCACGGCCGTGACCAACCAGTGGGTCAACTCGTACCGCCGGTTCGCCGGCGGGGGAGAGGCGCCGTCCTACATCACGTGGGGCCGCAACAACCGGTCGGCGCTCGTCCGGGTGCCCGCGTTCAAGCCCGCCAAGGGCGCCTCCGCCCGCGTCGAGCTGCGGTCCCTCGACCCGGCGTGCAACCCGTACCTCGCCTTCGCGCTCGTGCTGTCGGCGGGCCTGGCCGGCATCGAGCACGGCTACGAGCTGCCGCCCGGCGCCGAGGACGACGTGTGGAGCCTCACCGACCGGGAGCGGATGGCGCTCGGCATCCACCCGCTGCCCCGCAACCTCGACGAGGCGATCCGGGTGATGGAGCGCTCCGAGCTCGCCGCCGAGACCCTCGGCGAGCACGTCTTCGACTACTTCCTGCGCAACAAGCGGGCCGAGTTCGACGAGTATCGTCGTCAGGTCACCCCGTGGGAGCTCGGCCGGCTGCTGCCGGTGCTGTAGCCGCTCGGCAGCGTCGGAGAGGAGGAGGTATGGCACCCGGCACCCGGGTCGCCCAGGTGCGGTTCCTCGTCGAGGCGCTGGCGCAGCAGGCCCTGCCGGACGGCTGGGAGACGTGGGCGCCCGACGCCCAACGGCGGCTGCTGCGGGCCCTGATGAACGTGTGGGAGCCCGAGCCGCTGCCCCCCGACGTGCTGGCGGTGCAGGACGCCCTGCTGGCCGCCGAGACGGCCGAGCGTGGCGTCGTCGACGCGGCCGACCTGCCCGTCACCGCCGCCGAGCCGCGGGTCGCGCTGTGGCGCGGCGACATCACCCGGCTGCGCGTCGACGCGATCGTCAACGCCGCCAACAGCGCCCTGCTCGGCTGCCGGGCGCCGGGGCACTCCTGCATCGACAACGCCATCCACTCCGCCGCGGGCGTGCAGCTGCGGGTCGAGTGCGCCGAGGTGATGGCGGCCCGGGGCCGGCCGGAGCCGGTGGGCACCGCCACCTGCACCGGCGGTCACAACCTGCCCGCCGCCCACGTGCTCCACACCGTCGGGCCCACCGTCACCGGGCCCCTCACCGCCGCCCACGAAGAGCTCCTCGCCGCGAGCTACCGGTCCTGCCTGCGCCTCGCCGAGGAGTGGGGGCTCGCCTCGGTGGCGCTGTGCTGCGTCTCCACCGGAGTCTTCCGGTTCCCCCGCGACCGGGCGGCCGAGATCGCGGTGGGCACGGTTCGCGCGCACCTCACCGGCAGCCGACTCACGAAGGTGGTCTTCGATGTCTACGAACCAGCCGACCTCGAGCTCTACCGCGCCCTCCTCGGACCCGATCGACCGGCTGGCTGAGGCCCTCGCCGCCTGCGACGCGGTGGTCGTCGGAGCCGGGGCGGGGCTGTCGACGGCTGCCGGGCTCACCTACGACGGCGAACGGTTCCGCCGCCACTTCGCCGACTTCGCCGCCGCGTACGGGTTCACCGACATGTACCGGGCCGGGTTCGGCCCCTTCGCCTCCCTGGCCGAGAAGTGGGCGTACTGGAGCCGCCACATCATGATCAACCGCTACGACCTGCCCGACCTGCCGGTGATGGCCGACCTGCGGGCCGTGGTCGCCGGCCGCGAGCACGTCGTGGTCACCACCAACGTCGACCACCTGTTCTGGCACAGCGGCTTCGACCCCGAGCGGATCTTCGCGACCCAGGGCGACTACGGCCGGTGGCAGTGCTCGGTGCCCTGCCACCAGGCCACGTACGACAACGAGGCGACCGTACGCGCGATGGTGGCGCGGCAGCGCGACCGGCGGGTGCCTGCCGACCTGCTGCCGTGGTGCCCGCGCTGCGGCGCCCCGATGGAGAACCACCTGCGCGTCGACGACACCTTCGTGCAGGACGAGGAGTGGCACGCGATGGCGGGCCGCTACGCGGCGTTCCTCGACGAGCACGCGGGGCAGCGCATCGTCTTCCTGGAGCTGGGCGTGGGCGCCAACACCCCCGGCATCATCAAGTACCCGTTCTGGCGGCTGACCCACGCCGAGCCGCTGGCTACGTACGCCTGCCTGAACCTGGAGGTCGCCGTGCCCGTCGAGATCGCCGACCGGTCGATCGCCGTGGCGGGGGACATCGGCGCCTCCCTGCGCCGGTTGCGGGCGCGGCTGGAGGCGTCTGGGGGGTGAGCCGAGGCTCAGCCGAACAGGGACGCCAGGTCGGCGTGCACGCCGCTGGAGCGGACCCGTCGGCTCGTGACCGCGTCGTGCCACGAGAGGGACCCCGCCGCGAGACGGAGCAGGGTCTCCGGATCGGTCTCCACCACGGCGGGCGGCGTGCCGCGGGTGTGGACGGGCCCGGTGGCGCCGTCGGCGGCCAGCTGCACCGCCGCGTACGGCGGCACCCGCAGCTCCACCGTGCGCCCGCCCCGCGACCGGCCGTACCCCTCGCACAGGGCGCGTACCGCCAGCGCCACGTCGCTGCGGGCCGGGGTCTCGCCCGTCTCGTACGCAGCCACGAGCAGCGTGGCGAGCCCGACGGGGTCGGCCGGCACCGGTGAGCCGGGGGCGCTGAGGCGGGCGACCGCCTCGCGCACCTGCTGCGCGCGGTCCCCGGAGCGTGTCACGCGAGCAGCCTACCGGCGCCCCGGGCGGCCCGACGGCGGCGGTGCTACGCCGACACG
>JBHAES010000057.1:0-6240 GCA_041855725.1 Actinomycetota bacterium | reverse complement strand
GGATATCTTCGCCAGCCGGGAGCGCAAACCCACCTTTCTCGGGGCCATCAACGGAATGATCGCCGGCCTGGTGGGCATCACGCCCGCGGCCGGATTCGTCAACAGCTTCGGCGCCATGATCATCGGCGTCGCGGCCTCATCGCTGGTGTGGATGTCCTGGAATTGGTTGGGCCGCACGAGGCTGTTCGCGAAGGTCGATGACACCCTCGGCGTGATCCACACCCATGGCGTAGCCGGCCTCGTCGAGGGTGGCGGCTGCGGCGTCGAGGTGGGCGCGCAGGCTGGCGCCGATGGGCCAGTCGGGCAGCTGGAGCAGCACGATCCGGCTCCGACCGCTGGCGAGGGTCTGCGCGGCCCGGTGCGGCCGGTAGCCCATGCGCTCGGCCTCGGCGAGCACCCGCTGCCGGGTGGCGTCGGGGATGCTCTGCCCGGGGGTGTCGTTGAGCACGAACCCCACGGTGGCGCGCGAGAGCCCCAGGGAGCGGGCCACGTCGGCCGCGGTCACCCGGCGGGTCGTGGGTCGTCGCGTCACGAGGTCTCCTCTCCGTCGGAGACAGTCTACTTGCGCGTGCTAGTGACGCACGCTAGCATCGTCGTACTAGCACGTGCTAGCGCCTCTTGACGATGGAGTCCCGATGAGTGACACGTACGAACCCGCCACCGCCGACCTCGAGCAGGCGAGCGATCTGCCGCCGGTGGGGGCCCGCTACATCTGGTTCATGGTCCTGGCCCAGTTCGGGGTGTTCATGGCCTTCATCACCCCGCTGGCCATCTCGCTGACCATCCGGGTGAACACCCTCGTGCCGGGGCATCCTGAGGTGCTCGGCTACATCACCGCCACCGGGGCGCTGTTCGTCATGCTGACCGGGCCGCTCATGGGGATCTGGAGCGATCGGACCCGTACCCGGTTCGGTCGGCGGCGGCCGTTCATGGTGGGCGGCATGCTCGTGGGGGTCGTGTCGCTGGTCGTGATGGCGCTCGCGCCCACCCCCGTGGTGCTCGGCGCCGGGTGGGTGCTCGCCCAGTGGGGCTGGGGCACCACGCTCGGCAACCTCCAGATCTCGACGGCCGACCGGCTGCCGGCCCACCAGCGCGGCCAGGTGGCCGGGCTCACCAGCTTCGCCACCCAGGTGGCGCCGGTGCTCGGCGTCATGCTCGCCCAGTTCTTCACCGCCGACCCCCTGCTGCTGTTCCTGGTGCCCGGCGCGGTCGGCGTCGTGCTCGTCACCGCGTTCGTCACCCTCGTCCACGAGGCCGACAGCCGTGAGCTGCCCCGCGAGACGCTCACGGTGGGCGGCCTGCTGACCAAGTACCTCTACAACCCAGCCCGCTACCCGGACTTCTCGCTCAACTGGCTGGGCAGGTTCTTCTTCTACTTCGGCATCACGCTCAACACCACGTTCACGGCCTTCTTCTTCGCCTCTCGGCTCGGCATCACCGTCGAGGCGGTCGCCGGCGTCATCGCGATGCTGAGCCTCGGCGGGGTGGTGGCCGTCACCGCTGGCGCCATCGGCGGCGGGTTCTGCTCCGACCGGTTCCGCCGCCGCCGCGTCTTCGTCCTCGCCGGGGGCCTGGTGATGGCCGCCGGCATGATCGTGCAGGCGTTCTCCAGCACCCTGCCCGTGCTGGTGGCCGGGTCGCTCACCGCGTCGGTCGGGCTGGGGCTCTTCGCCGCGGTCGACCAGGCGCTGCTGCTCGACGTGCTGCCCGAGAAGGACACCGACGCCGGCCGGTTCATGAGCATCACCGGGTTCGCCACCTCGATCCCGCAGTCGATCGCCCCGCTGGCTGCCTCCGCCATCCTGCTCGTCGGGGTCACCGGCGACCAGCGCAACTACACGCTGCTGTTCTGCGTCGCCGCAGCGCTCGTGGCCGCCGGCGGCGCGGTCATCCTCGGTATCCGCTCCGTCCGCTGAGACCGGACGCTCACCCGACCGGACGGGCCCACCGCTGCCACACCGGGCGGAAGCCGCGGCGGTGCCAGAAGGTGGACGACAGGGGCGACAGGGCGGCGTGGTCGAGCAGCACCACCTGGCAGCCGGCCCGGTGGGCACGGTGCATGGCCCGCTGCACGAGCGCCCCGCCGACGCCGCCGGCTCGGACCCGGCGGGTGACGGCCGCGAACCCGAGGTAGCTCACCGGGCCCACGCTCACCAGGGGCGCCACCCACTGCGAGTCGTCGGGCGGGTTGAGGGTCACGACGCCGACGGGCTCGCCGTCGCGGACCGCGACCCACGCCCAGTCAGGCCAGCCGAGCGCCTGGTCGGTGTAGGCGCCCAGGTGGTCGCGGGCCTGCGGCCGGTCGATCGTGGCACCGTACGGCAGCTCGTCGACGTGCAGCTCCCACAGCAGCTCGAGCACGGCGTCGCGGTCGTCGGGGCGGGCCTGGCGGATCTCCAGCCCCGGGCGCTCGGTCGGCGCCGGCGCCTCGCCGACGAGCCGGGCCGCGGCCGCCGTACGCGGCACGAACCCGTGCTCGAGCAGCGCCGGGATCGCCTGCACCAGCAGCGCCGGCACCGTGACCGTGAGCGACGCGGCCACCGGGTCGCGCTCGGTCAGCCAGGCGTCGAGGAGCCGCCCGAACGCGTGGGCGGTGGGCGGCGTGGGCGAGCGCAGCACCAGGGTCTCCACCACGTCGGGCACCCACATGCTGTAGGTCTCGTCGGGGTCGGTGCGCGTCGTCTGCCACCCGGCGACGATGCCGTCGACGGTGGTGGTGCGCACCTGCTCGGCCGACAGGTCGGCCGCCGGGCCCGCGAGCGGGTCGACCTCCGCCAGCCAGCGGTTGTGGGCGAGGGTGAGGTCGGTCAGCGTGTCCATGAGGTTCCTCCGTCGGCGGTCACCCGACAGCGTAGGCGGCGCCGGTGGCGCCGACGGTTGGGGCCGGGTGACAGGATGGGAGAGTGACCAAGGTGATGACGGTCGTCGGCACACGTCCCGAGATCATCCGGCTCTCGGCCACCATCAAGCGGCTCGACGCGTCGGTCGACCACGTGCTCGTGCACACCGGCCAGAACTACGACCCGCTGCTGAACGAGGTGTTCTTCCGCGACCTCGACCTGCGCGCGCCCGACCGGCTCATGAACGTGCGCACCGACTCGCTCGGCCAGGTGCTCGGCGACGTGCTCACCGGCACCGAGGCCGCGATCCGTGACGAGCGGCCCGACGCCCTGCTCGTGCTGGGCGACACCAACTCGTGCCTGTCGGCGGTGATGGCCAAGCGCATGCGGGTGCCCGTCTACCACATGGAGGCCGGCAACCGGTGCTTCGACGAGAACGTGCCCGAGGAGACCAACCGGCGCCTCGTCGACCACGTGGCCGACTTCAACCTCGTCTACACCGAGCACGCCCGCCGCAACCTGCTCGCCGAGGGGCTGCACCCTCGCCGGGTCATCAAGACCGGTTCGCCGATGAAGGAGGTGCTCGACGAGCACCGGGCCGCGATCGACGCCTCCGACGTGCTGGAGCGGCTCGACCTGCGGCCGCAGGGCTACTTCCTGGTCAGCGCCCACCGCGAGGAGAACGTCGACGCCCCGCAGCGGCTGTCGGCGCTGCTCGACTGCCTCGAGGCCGTCCGCAACCAGTTCCGGCTGCCGATCCTGGTCTCCACCCATCCACGCACCCGCAAGCGCCTGGACGCGCTCGGCCGCTACGTCGACGGTGTCACGTTCCACGAGCCGCTCGGGTTCCTCGACTACAACCGGCTGCAGACCCAGGCCGCCTGCTGCCTGTCGGACTCGGGCACCATCGCCGAGGAGTCGACGATCCTCGACTTCCCCGCCGTCACGCTGCGCGACGCGATCGAGCGCCCCGAGGCGCTCGACACGGGGGCCATCATCATGACCGGTCTCGACCCGGCCAACGTGCTGGAGGCCATGGGGCTGGCGATGGCGCAGGCCGAGCGGGTGACCCCCGACGACTACCGCATCCCCAACTGCTCCGAGCGGGTGGTGTCGTTCATCGTCTCGACGGTGCGCCGCCACCGGCAGTGGAGCGGGCTGCGCTAGCCGTACGGGGTCAGCCGAAGTCCTCGGAGGCGATGAACCCGCTGAAGACGGTGCCGTCGCGGAAGGACTCCCAGGCGCCCTGGTCGAACTGCGAGGAGGAGGCGCACATCATCAGCGCCGCCACCCCCTGCCCGGACCTCGACATCCGGGCGGCCCCGTGCACGTACGCCGTGGACGTCGTCGCGCCCCACTCGGCGGCCTTCACCATGCCCTTGTCGCTGCGCAGCCGGGTGGTGGCGACGTTGTCGGGGGTGAGCGTGACGCCGAGGCTCTGGAACACCTCAGAGAGCATCCCGATCGAGTTGGCGCGCTCTCGGACGGGGACGGGCCTGGTGTCGAGGCTCACCGCGGTGATGTAGCGGCACCGACGCGCCGGGTCGTCCCAGGCGGTCATCTCCAGGGTGTTCCGGTCGGTGCTGCTGCGATCCGTGTCGGTGACCTTGCTGCCGCTGGGCAGCTGTGGCGTGACGGTGACGGGCTGCGGGTTGAAGGCCGACGGGGTCAGCGAGGTACGGGTCGCGCGGGTCAGGGTCGGGGTGGGCGTCCGCGACGGTGTGGGGGTGGCTGACTCGCTCGTCACGGTGACCGACGGGGACGCGGCGGTGGTGCGGCCGAACCCGAACGGGAGCTGCGGTACGGCGCAGCCGGCGAGCGACGCCGCCAGGGCGACGGCGAGGGCGGCGAAGTGGGGGATCCTCATGGCCAGCCTTCCTGGGTCGTGAGCCACCACGATAGCCAGTCGCAGGGCCGCGGCTGCGGGACCGGACGGTCAGCGGGCGACGGCAGCGAACGTACGCCACACGAGGCGCAGGTCACCGACGAGGCTGCGGTGCTGCACGTAGTCGACGTACAGTGCCACCTTGCGGGGCAGGATCACGTCGAGGTAGTGGCGTTCGGGGTCGTCGGCGGCGGCGAGCTCGCGCTCCTCGTGGCGGAACTCGATGCTCGCGGGGTCGGTGATGCCGGGGCGCACCGACAGGATCACGTCGCGCTCGGCGGTCGGCCACGCGGCGACGTAGCGGGGCACCTCGGGCCGGGGACCGACGAGCGACATGTCGCCCACCAGCACGTTCACCAGCTGCGGTAGCTCGTCGAGCTTCGTGGCGCGCAGCACCCGGCCCACCCGGGTGATGCGGTCGTCGGACGCCGAGGTGATCTGCGGCGCCCCGGGGCGGGCCGCGCGCATGGACCGGAGCTTCAGGATGCGGAACTCGCGGCCGTGGCGCCCGACCCGCACCTGCCGGTAGAGCACGGGGCCCGACGGGTCGTCGACCTTCACGGCCACCGCGGCGGCGGCCAGCACCGGTGACAGCACCACGAGGCCGGCCGCCGACGCGACCACGTCGAGCGCCCGCTTCGCGGCGAGCCCGCCCGGAGTCACCTCACGCCCCCAGTAGACGGCGGACCTCGGTGACGACGCGGTCGACGTCGGCGTCGGTCATGCGGGTGAAGATCGGCAGCGACAGCGACGTGTCGAACAGCGCCGTGGCCACGGGCAGGTCCTCGGGGCGCAGCCGGTAGGTGTCGCGCCAGTACGGCTGCAGGTGCAGCGGGATGAAGTGCATGCTCGTGCCCACCCCGGCGGCCGCCAGCCCCCGGACGAGGCCGTCGCGGTCGACGGGGGCGTCGGCAGCCACCTGCACCACGAACAGGTGCCACGCGTGGGTGTCGCCCGATCCGGCGGGCGGCTCGCCGGGCAGGGCGAGGGGCAGCCCGGCCAGCCCGGCGCGGTAGGCGGTGGCGATCTCGGCGCGGCGGTCGCGCAGCGCCTGGGCGCGGGTGAGCTGCACCCGGCCGATGGCGGCGGCCAGGTCGGTGAGGTTGTACTTGTAGCCGGGTGCGACGACCTCGTAGTACCAGGACCGGTCGGCGACGTCGGTGTAGCGGTTGAACACGTCGCGGGAGATGCCGTGCAGCCGCATGGTGCGCATCCGGGCGGCGAGGTCCGGGTCGCACGTGACCACCATGCCGCCCTCGCCCGTGGTGATGGTCTTGGTGGCGTAGAAGCTGAACACGGTGGCGTCGTGGCCGTGGCCGCCGACGAGGGTGCCGTCCGAGAGCGTGGGGAACGAGTGGGCCGCGTCGTCGACCACCCGGAGGCCGTGGGCCGCGGCGAAGGCGCGCAGCCGCGGCTCGGGCACGGCCCGGCCGGCGAAGTGCACGGGCACGACCGCCTTCGTCCGCGGCGTCACCTTGGCGGCGGCGTCGTCGAGGTCGATGAGGTGGTCGCGGG
>JBHAES010000056.1:0-2713 GCA_041855725.1 Actinomycetota bacterium | reverse complement strand
TGGCCGCCGGCGCGCTGCTCACCCGCAGCCGCTCGGTCGGCACGGGCGGGGCCGGCTTGAGGGCGCCCAGCGGGATCGGCAGCGACTCGAGCGACGGGCGGGGCGCGGCCGCCACCACCTTGGTGAGCATGCTCTTCCACGCCGGCACGTGCTCGGGCGGCGGCGGCACCGGCGGGATGTCGGCCCGCGGCGGCTGCAGCACGTACATGCGGGCCGGCAGCATCGAGGTGAGCGCCGCGACGAGCTCCTCGCCGCGCTGCCACAGGTTCGGCTCCACCATGTGGGTGAGGCCGTCGGAGGTGGCGAGCAGGTGGCCGCCGTCGGGCCACATCACCGCCTGCACGATCGAGTCGAGCGGCACCTCGACCGCCAGGTCGCCGTCGACGAACGCCAGCATGTCAGGGTAGAGCCGCACCGACTCGTACGGGCGCTCGTGGTAGGCGGACGGGAAGACGGTGCCCCCGTCGTTGCGCACCCGGGTGAGCCGGGGCGTGTCCAGCGGCATCCCGAAGCGGTACTCGGCCGGGGTGCCCTCGGGCACGCCGAACAGCAGCCGGTCGCGGAACTCGTCGGCCATCGCCGCCACCTGCGGCGAGGTCACGGCCCGCGCCTCGGCGAGCTCGTCGGCCGGGGTGAGAGGCCGCAGCCCCAGCAGGTCGCGCAGCGCCGCCTTGCGCAGCTCGTCGAAGTGCAGCATCGGGTTCGACACCCGCCGGTTCACGCCGGTGACGTAGCTGTGCAGCTCGTGCGGCCAGGCGCCGGTGGCCACCACGTCCCGCAGCGCGGCCTGCAACGACCCGACAAGGAACCCGACCCCCGACTGCAGGTCGTCGAGGCTCACCAGCACCGCCGAACGTCCCACGTCGATGCGTTCCACCACGGGCCGCGCCGGCGCGAACCGGGGCCGCTGCTGGTGGATGCGCATGGTGGTGCGCACGGCGAGGGTGTGGCCGAACACGTCGGCGACCGGGCCCGCCTTCACCACCCCGAACACGCCGACCTCCGGCAGGTCGGTCTCCACCACCGCCGGGCGGTGACGCCCCGTCGTGGTGCGATCGGGCGGCGACCAGCGCTCGTCGACGGGCAGGTCGACCTCGACCCCGTCGGGGATCCGGCCGTCGAAGCAGAGGGCGATGTTGCCGGTGGTGAACACCTGCGCCGAGAACCACACGGCGGTGGCCGGGTCGAACGGGTCGAGCCCGTACTGCCGGAAGCCGAGCATGCCGTAGCCCTGCGCCCCGATGGCGCGGCGGGCCAGCTGGCCGAGCAGCGGCAGCGGGGCCCGGGAGTCCTTGTCCTTCTCGACGTGCACCACCCGCTGGGTCATGACCAGGTCGGGCTCGCGCAGCTGGGCGGTCAGCCAGGCCAGGCCCAGCAGCAGCTGGTCGGGCTCGGCCTCGATCACGAACGTGGTGTGCAGGCCCGACAAGGTGGCGTCGAGCGAGATCCCGGGCGGGGTCGGGGTGGCGCGTACGACGCCGACGCTGGCGTTGAGCCAGCCGCGCGTCTCCGGCGTCTCGTCGGCGATCCCGGCGCGGACGATCATGGCGACCCGCCGGGCAGGCTGCTGCGCGCCGGTCGACCAGACCGGCACCCCGTTCGCTGTCTGCGTCCGTACCCAGAAGGAACGCTCCGCCATCCTTACCCCCCTTGCGTGAGCGGCCCGCACAGCGGGCTGCCTCGATTGTGCTGCGAGAGGTGTGTGACACCAGAAACGGATGGTTGGATTCTCATCCGTGCCCGGGGCCGGCGACCTCACAGGCCGGCCACAGGGTCCCGCCAGGTTCGTCCCCCCACACTTGGCTGGCCGGCGGTGCCGGCACCGAGCCAGAGAATGAACCCCGGCCGACGAGGCCGGAGCAAGGAGTGACAGATGGGACGAGGCAGAGGCGACCTGGGCCTGGGCCTGCTCGACGTGGTGGCTGACGGCATCGGCCTGCTCGTCGTGCTGGCGCTGCTGGTCGCGGGCGTGGTGCTGGGGGTCCGGCTGCTGCGCGGCTGGCGGCCCCAGGGGCTGGCCGGCCTGGTGCCGGCCGCCGCCACGGCGCCCGCGGTGGAGCGCCCGACCGACAGCGCGCTGCGGATCCTCGGCGAGCGGCTCGCCAACGGTGAGATCGAGGTCGACGACTACTACGCCCGGCGTACGGCGCTGGTCGGCCCCGACCCGCACCGGCCCGAGCCGGGCACGGCGGCCTGACCTCACGCACCACGACGGCTGGACCCGGTGGCGGGTCCAGCCGTCGTCGTCTGGCTCAGCCCTGGGCGAACGGGGCCAGGTGCTTGACGAAGTGGTCGGCGATCACGCCCTGCAGCTCGTCGTCGTGCTCACGCCACAGCGCCATGAGCCGCGGCTTGAACTCGTCGAGCAGCGCACCGTAGGCCACGTGCAGCACCTGCCGCGAGTCGACGAGGGTGAGCAGGTCGTCGAGGCGGTCGTCGGGCAGGTCGGTGGGGATCCGCGCCGGGTCGCACGACAGGTGGTAGCTCTTCTTGTTGGTCTCGTACGAGTCGATGGCCAGCCGCAGCATCTCGCGGGTGAGCCCCGGGTCGTGGCGGGCGACGACGCGCAGCGCCTCGGCCCAGCTCGTGCCGGCGGTCTTGAGGTGCACCATGCCGCGGGTCGCCTCGGCGATGAGCGGGTAGGTGGAGTACTTGTCGCTGCCGGAGTGGAGGCTCAGCTTGTAGGGGCCGAGGGCGCGGGCGATCTCGGCGT
>JBHAES010000055.1:0-3656 GCA_041855725.1 Actinomycetota bacterium | reverse complement strand
CGTTCATGGCGGCCCTCGCCGACCAGCTCACCACCGTCACCCACGTGTCGAACCTGTTCGCCACCCCGACCCAGATCGAGCTGGCCGAACGGCTCACGGGGCTCCTCGGCCACGAGGCGCGGGTCTTCCTCACCAACTCGGGCACCGAGGCCAACGAGGCCGCGTTCAAGCTCACCCGGCGCACGGGCCGCAGCCGGCTGGTCGCGATGGAGGGCTCGTTCCACGGGCGCACCGTCGGCGCGCTCACCGTCACCCACAACCCGGCCTACCGGGAACCGTTCGCGCCGCTGGCCGGCGAGGTCACGTTCGTGCCGTACGGGGACGCCGCCGCGCTGGCCGCGGCCGTCGACGACACGGTGGCGGCGGTGGTGCTGGAGCCGATCCAGGGCGAGAACGGCGTGGTCGTGCCGCCCGACGGGTTCCTCGCCGACGTCCGCCGGGTCACCGCCCGCCACGGCGCCCTGCTGTGGCTCGACGAGGTGCAGACGGGCATGGGCCGCACGGGGGCATGGTTCGACCACACCCGCGAGGGCGTGGTGCCCGACGTGGTGACGCTGGCGAAGTCCCTGGGCAACGGGTTCCCCGTGGGCGCCTGCCTCGCCACCGGCGACGCGGCCACGCTGCTCGGGCCCGGGTCGCACGGGTCGACGTACGGCGGGAACCCGCTGGCCGCCCGCGCGGCGCTCACGGTGCTCGACCTGGTGGAGCCGCTGCTGCCGCACGTGGTGGAGACGGGGGACTGGCTCGCGGCCGCGCTGGCCGAGGTGCCCGGCGTCGCGCAGGTGCGGGGCCGTGGGCTGCTGCGCGGGGTGGTGCTGGAGCGCCCGGTCGCCGCGGCCGTGTCGGTGGCCGCCCTCGAGGCGGGCTTCATCGTGAACGCGCCCCGGCCGACGGTGCTGCGCCTGGCGCCGCCGCTGGTGGTCACCCGCGCCGAGCTGCGGCCGTTCGTCGACGCCCTGCCGGGGCTGCTGGACCAGGCGGCGGCGTGACCCGTACCGATCCGAGGGCCCGCCGTCACGCGCGGATCGCCGCGCTGCTGGCGACCCGTACGGTGACGAGCCAGGCCGAGCTGCGGCGGCTGCTGGCCGACGAGGGGGTGGAGGTCACGCAGCCGACCCTGTCGAAGGACCTGGTGGAGCTGCGGGCGGTCCGGGTCCGGCAGGCCGACGGCGCCGCCGCGTACGCGATCCCCGACGAGGGCGTCTTCGACCATCCGGGCGCGTGGGCCCGGCTCGGGCGGCTGTGCACCGAGTTGCTCGTGAGCGCGGAGGCGTCGGCGAACCTCGTGGTGGCGCGCACGCCGCCGGGGGCGGCGCAGTACCTGGCGTCGGCGCTCGACAAGGCGGCGTGGACCGAGGTGCTGGGCTGCGTCGCCGGCGACGATACGGTGCTGGTGGTGACCCGTGACCCGGCCGGGGGAGCGGCGGTCGCCGAGCAGCTGATGGCCATGGGCCGGGAGGACGACGCATGACGCACGGGGTGCTGTGGGGGGGTCGCTTCGAGGGCGGCCCGGCCGAGGCGATGTTCGAGCTGTCGCGCTCGACGCAGTTCGACTGGCGGCTGGCGTCGTACGACCTGGCGGGGTCGAGGGCCCACGCCCGCGCCCTGCACGCCGCGGGGCTGCTGACCGACGACGAGCGCGACGGCCTGCTGGCCGGCATCGACCGGCTCGACGCCCTGGTCGCCGACGGGTCGTTCGGCCCGCTGCCCACCGACGAGGACGTGCACGGCGCGCTGGAGCGTGGCCTCACCGAGCTGCTCGGCCCCGAGCTGGCGGGCCGGCTGCGGGCCGGCCGGTCCCGCAACGACCAGATCGCCACGCTGGTGCGGATGTACCTGCGCGACGCGCTGCGGGTGCTCGCCGCCGACCTGGTGGGGCTGGGCGAGGCGCTGCGCGACCAGGCGGCCGCCCACCTCGGGGTGCCGATGCCGGGGCGCACCCACATGCAGCACGCCCAGCCGGTGCTGCTGTCGCACGTGCTGCTCGCCCACGCGTGGCCGCTCGTCCGCGACCTCCAGCGGATCCGCGACCTGGACGCGCGGCTGGCAGTGAGCCCGTACGGGTCGGCCGCGCTGGCGGGCACGTCGCTGGGACTCGACCCCGAGGCGGTCGCCGCGGAGCTGGGGTTCGCCGCGTCGGTGCCGAACTCGATCGACGGCACGGCGGCGCGCGACCTGGTGGCCGAGGCGGCGTACGTGTGCGCGCAGGTCGGCGTGGACGTGTCGAGGCTGTCGGAGGACGTGATCGCGTGGTGCACCCACGAGTTCGGGTTCGTGACGCTCGACGACGCCTGGTCGACCGGGTCGAGCATCATGCCGCAGAAGAAGAACCCCGACGTGGCGGAGCTGGCGCGCGGCAAGGCGGGGCGGCTGCTGGGGAACCTGACGGGGCTGCTCGCCACGCTGAAGGGGCTGCCGCTGGCCTACAACCGGGACCTGCAGGAGGACAAGGAGCCGGTGCTCGACTCGCTCGACCAGCTGCGCGTGCTGCTGCCCGCGGTGACGGGCATGGTGGCGACGCTGCGGTTCCACCCGGAGCGGATGGCCGAGCTGGCGCCGCAGGGCTTCTCGCTGGCGACCGACGTGGCCGACCACCTCGTGCGCCGGCGGGTGCCGTTCGCCCGGGCCCACCACGTGGCCGGCGAGGCGGTGCGGTACTGCGAGGCGCGGGGGATCGAGCTCGGTGACCTGACGGTCGAGCAGCTGCCCGAGATCTCGCCCGAGCTCGACCCGGGGGTGCTGACGGTGCTGTCGGTGGCGGGCTCGATCGACGCCCGGGACGGCCGCGGCGGCACCGCCACCGTCCGGGTCCGCGAGCAGCTCGACGAGCTGACCGCCGCCCTGGGTGGCCCCTGAACGGTCCCTGGGCGGCCGCGACCGGGGTCGGACGGCGGCCACGGGGTGGATCCCTGGTCGTCCCCCGGTCGCCTACCGGCGGCGCTCCCGGACCGCTAGCGTCTATGGCGGCACCCGCCCACCGACCCGTACGGAGGACCTCATGGCCGAGATCGTCTACTTCAGCTCCACCCACGACGCCACGCTCGACGTGCCGGGCCAGGACGACATCTTCGCCGTCGACCCGCAGACCGGGCGGGTGCGCCGGCTCACCGACGACAGCTCTGGCCTGGAGCTGGTGTGCGACCGGGCCCCGGCGTGGTCGCCGGACCGGACCAGGGTCGCGATCCAGCGTGGCGTCTCCTCGCAGGTCGAGGTGGTCGTGCTCGACGCGGCCACGGGGCGCCGCGAGGTCACGGTGGGGCCTGGGGCGGCGCCGGTCTGGGTCGCCGACGACCGGCTCGCCTACCTCGACGCGTACGCACCCCACCGGGTGCTCACCGCGCCCGTCGGCTCCGGCGAGCCGACCGTGCTGCTGGAGCTGCCCGAGGGCGCGGCGGTCGTGGGCCTGGGCTGGCACCCGGAGCAGGGCCTGGCCTTCGGCTACGACGACCCCACCGACGCGCCGGCGACGGTGGGGGTGCTGCCCGCGGCCCGGGTCGCGGCGGCGGTGCCCGGGGAGCCGGCGGGGCCCGACGACGTGGTGCTGCTCGGCCGGGTGGCGGTGTCGCTCGTGCTGCCCGACTGGCACCCCGGCGGCGAGCGGCTGGCGGTGGCCGAGTACCGCTGGTCGGGTGGCGAGCCCGAGCGCACCGGGGTCG
>JBHAES010000054.1:0-17550 GCA_041855725.1 Actinomycetota bacterium | reverse complement strand
GGATCTGGCGCACCGTCCAGGAGACCCCGTCGCAGGTCACCTTCCCCGACGGGGAGACGATGCTGGCGATGCGCGACCGGGTGGTCGCCGCCGTCGCCGACCACGACCGGCAGGTGCAGGCGGCGTACGGGCAGCACGCCGCGTTCCTGGTGGTGAGCCACGGGGACCCGATCAAGGCGGTGGTGGCGCACGCGCTGGGGCTGCCGTTCGACCTGTTCCAGCGGGTCGTGGTCGACCCGGGGTCGGTGTCGGTGGTGCACGCCGGCGGCGAGCGGTCGTTCCTGTGCGCGCTCAACACCCTCGCGGGGCCGGTGGCCGCGCACGTGCCGACGGCGCCTCTCACCGACGCCACGGTGGGTGGCACCACCGGCACCGACCCGATCCCCGTCCCCGAGGAGGAGCCGCGATGACGTACCGCCACACGTTCGACGACCCCGACCGGTTCGTCACCGGCACCCTCGGCGAGCCGGGCTCACGGGTGTTCTACCTGCAGGCCCGCCAGGACGGCCGGATCGTGTCGGTGGTGGTGGAGAAGGAGCAGGTGCGGGCCATGGCCGACCACTTCGAGTCCACCCTCGACCAGCTGTCACGCTTCGACCTCGACCTGCACATCCCGCCGGCGCAGGACGTGCCCACCGACCTGGCGCCGCTCGAGCTGCCGCTGGTCGAGGAGTTCCGGGTGGGCACGATCGGCATCGGCTGGGACCCCGCCAGCGAGCGGTTCCTGGTCGAGCTCGCGTCGGTGGCCGGTGCCGTCGACGAGCCCGACCCGGCCGACCTGCTCGCGTCGGTGGCCGAGGCCGAGCCCGACGAGAGCCTCACGGTGCTGCTCACCCCGGCCCAGGCGCGCGACTTCGTGCCGCGGGCCCGCTACTTCGTGCAGGCGGGCCGCCCGCCGTGCCCGTTCTGCCAGCAACCGATCAGCGCCGACGGCCACATCTGCCCGCGCGCCGACGGCTACCGGCGGCTCGGCACCTGATGGCCGACCTGGCCCGGTTCGCGCCCGAGGGGCTGCGGCTGGTCGGGCGGCTCGTCGAGGCGTCGAACGCCACGTTCCTGTGCTCGTACGACACCGACGGCGGCGAGGTGCACGTGGTCTACAAGCCGGT
Source organism: Actinomycetota bacterium (assembly GCA_041855725.1). GTDB lineage: Bacteria > Actinomycetota > Actinomycetes > Propionibacteriales > Propionibacteriaceae > JBHAES01. Next base: position 16,441 of record JBHAES010000054.1, on the reverse strand, counting down.
CGCCGGGGAGGCGCCGCTGTGGGACTTCCCCCGCCGCACCCTCGGTCGGCGCGAGGTGGCCGCGTACGAGCTGTCGCGCGCCGCCGGGTTCGACGTGGTGCCCGACACCGTCATGGTCGACGACGGGCCGCTGGGCCCCGGGTCGGTGCAGCGGTGGCTCGACGGCGACGACGGGCCCGACCTCGTGACGCTCGTGGGTGAGCAGCGGGTGCCCGAGGGCTGGTTCCCCGTCGTGCGCGGCGTCGACCAGGACGAGCACCCGGTCGTCCTCGTGCACGCCGACGACCCTCGGTTGCGGCGGCTCGCCCTGTTCGACGTGGTCGCCAACAACGCCGACCGCAAGGGCGGGCACGTGCTGCGCCACGACAGCGGGGTCTACGGCTGCGACCACGGCGTCTGCTTCCACGCCGAGCCCAAGCTGCGCACCGTGCTGTGGGGGTGGGCGGGCGAGCCGCTCACCGACGCGGAGGCCACGCTCGTCGAGTCGGCCCGCGGCGCCGGCGCCGACGCGGTGGCCGACCACCTGACCCCGGCCGAGGTGGCCGCGCTGGTCGACCGGTGCGACGAGCTGCTGGCGACCGGGCGGTTCCCCGAACCGGGCGACCGGTGGCCGGCGATCCCCTGGCCACCCCTGTGACGCGCCCGCACCGGGGGACCCGGGCCCGCACCCGTCTCGTCCGGCGGCCCCGATGTGATGAGCGGCCCCCGGCACCGCTAGAGTCTCGCTGTCTCGAACCGCTCACCACGACCGGAAGGTGTCACAACAATGTCCAGCCCCTACGACTCCGAGTCTCCTCAGGGCGTCCCGGCTGCCGCACCGGCGTCGTTCGGCCAGCGCGCTCTCGCCCGCATCATCGACTGGGTGGTCGTCGGCGTGGTGACCTGGATCATCTCGCTGCTGCCCATCTTCGCCACGACCACCCAGATGCCGGTGGGCGACACGACGATCCCGGTGACCGGGTACACCTTCCTCGGCTGGCTGCTCGTGCTCGTCATCGGCGTCGGGAACGAGGTCGTGCTGCCCGTGCTCAAGGGCGGCCAGATCGGCAAGCTCGCCCTCGGCCTGCAGCTCGTGAGCGCCGACGACCCGACCAAGCCGATCGGGTGGGTGCCGGCGATCCTGCGCTGTCTCCTGCTGGGCTTCGTGTTCTCGCTGTGCTTCGTGCCCGGCGTGCTGTTCTACCTCTCGCCGCTGTGGGGCGGCCCGACCGTTCAGGGCTGGCACGACAAGATCATCAAGACCATGGTGGTGCGCAAGAGCGCCTGACACCCACGACCACCGTCGCCGGCCCAGGGCCGGTGACCGCAGGGGAGGCGGACTCGGTCCGCCTCCCCTGCGGCGTCTGGGACCCGGCGCGCCAGGCACCACATGTCTCTTCCGCTCGGCCGAGCACTCCGGGTCGACGGGACCGAGGCGAGGGTACGCGGAACCGACGCGTGGGTTCAGGGGTTCCAGCGGACGCATGGAGTTGGTGACCACGATGATGCTCGACAGCGACATCGCGAACCCGGCGATGAGCGGATTGAGCAGCCCGGCGGCGGCCAGCGGGATGGCGGCGACGTTGTAGGCGAACACCCGCAGCAGGTTGCTGCGGACGGTGCGCAGCGTGCGGCGGGCGAGGCCGACGGCGGCGGGCACCACGGTGAGGTCGCGGCGCACCAGGATGATGTCGGCCGACTTGAGGGCCACCTCGCCGGCCGCGGCGAGGGCCGACACCAGCCAGGCCAGGCTGGACCCGTGGCGACCTGCACTGCCGCGGCTCGAGGGCCACGTCGAGGCCGAGGCCGTTGGTGTAGGCGGGGTTGGCGACCGTGCCGAGCAGCGCCGCCCACAGCCACGCCTGCCCGGCCCGCCCAGCGGCGCAGGTCGCTGCGGGCGGGGCCACGGGTGTATGCGACGACGGCGAGGCAGGCGCCGAGCGCCAGCAGGGCGGCCAGCCGGGCCGTGACGTCGGCGAGCATGGCCACATAGGTGGGGCCCGGCTGCGACAGGGGCCGGCCGGGCAGCGGGTCGCGGGCGGCCAGGTCGGCGGCGACCCCCACGGCGGCCACCCCGGACGTCAGCCAGGGCTACAGGGGGCGCGACGCGCGGGCGGGCGTGGCGGTCGGTGGCTCGCGGGTCCTGGCGGGATGCTCTTTAGCCCTCGTCACGGTCTGCTCCCTGCTCGTACGCCCGCCCCGGGTGGCCGGACGCTGCGGCGACCGAGCCTGACGAGTAGTCCGCCACGACCGGCGCATGGTCGCTCATCCGGGCGGTCGCAGTCGCGGGGCGGTCGGTGCCGGCCCGGACGGCGCGGGCGGCCAGGCCGGGCGTCGCGAGCTGCAGGTCGATGCGCCACCCGCGGTCGGCGTCGAACGCGCCGGTGCGCCACGACCACCACGAGTACGGGCCGGGCGGCGGGTTCAGCGCCCGCACCACGTCGACGAGCCCGTCGGCGAGCAGGCCCGTCAGCCACGCCCGCTCCGCCGGCAGGTACCCCTCCAGCGGGCGGGTCACGTGGCCCTGGTAGAGGTCGCCGGGTGCGGCGGCGGCGTTGAAGTCGCCGCCGCACACGAGCTCACGCCCCGCCGCCAGGGCCCGCTCCCGGGCCGTGGCGAGCAACGTCGTCACGCCGGCGAGGAACCGGAGCTTGCGCTCGTACCGGGCCGGCTGCCGAGCCGGCAGGCCGCCCTTGGTCACGTACAGCGACGCCGCGGTGAGCCGCAGCCCGCCGATGTCGTAGTCGGCCTCGACGTAGCGCCCCTCGGCGCCGAACTCGGCCACGAACCCGTCGTCGCCGCCGGCCTCGGCCAGCGACCCGCGCACCGCCACCGGCTCGACCCGTGACAGCAGCGCCACCCCGTTGCGCCCGGCCCGTTCCCCGGCGTCGTAGACGAGGTGCCACCCGCCCAGGTCGGGCAGCTGCGCGACGGGGCACCGCACCTCCTGCAGCGCCACCACGTCGGCCCCGCACCCGGCCAGCCAGCGGTCGAGCCCGCGGCGCAGCGAGGCCCGCACACCGTTGACGTTGACGGTGGCGACACGCAGGTGGGGGGCTGGCACGGGCCCAAGCCTGCCACGAGCCGGGGGGTCGCGGCGCGCCCCGACGCCGCCGGTGGTGCGGGTCGCCCGTACGCACCCCGCCCGACACGCCAGACTGGTGCCCATGGAGCTTCATCTTCGCCACAACCCGTCGTTCGCGGTGGGCCGGATCTTCCTCGCACCCCACGAGCCCGTCAAGGTCGAGGGGGGCGCGATGATGGCGCACTCCCTGGGCGTCCAGCTGTCGTCCAAGGCGGAGGGCGGCATCCTGGCCGGTCTCAAGCGGTCGGTGCTGTCGGGCGAGTCGTTCTTCGTCAGCACCTACACCGCCCCGCCGCAGGGCGGCTGGGTCGACGTGGCGGCCACGCTGCCCGGCGACATCATGCCGCTGCAGCTCACCCCCGACCGGCCGTTCTTCATCACCCGCGGGTGCTGGCTGGCCAACTCCCACGGCACCGAGGTCTCGTCGAAGTGGGGCGGCATGGCCAACCTGTTCGGTGGCGAGGGCGGCTTCGGCCTCCAGGCCAGCGGCCACGGCACGGTGGTGCTGGCGGTGTACGGGGCGCTCGACATCATCGACCTGCAGCCCAACGAGCAGGTCACCATCGACACCGGGCACGTGGTGGCCTACGACCTCAGCATCCGGTTCCAGATGCGGCGCGCGGCCCAGGGCCGCACGTGGCAGTCGATGACCTCGGGTGAGGGCTTCGTGTTCGACTTCATGGGCCCGGGCCGGGTGTTCCTCCAGTCGCGCAACCCGTCAGCGTTCGAGGCGTACGTACGCTCGCTCGTGCCGCAGAACAACGGCGGCGGGTTCCTCTGACCGCTGCCGCCGCGTGCGACCGGCCCTGGGCCGATGGCCCGCCCACCGAGCAGCTGACGGGCCCCGGGCCTGGTCGTCATGGCAGCACGACCAGCCCGGGTGCGGCTCACACCTCAAGGATACGGGGCGGGTGTACGAATACACAGGGGGTTCGCTGCCACCCATCCACTGACGGCTTCGAGCGTGACCCCACCCCGGTCCCCGACGGAACGGCCAGCAACCCCAACGGTGACGAACCTTCGGGCACGATGCCCGCGGACCGGCACGAACCGCGGCAGCACCCCGACGCCCGCACCCGATCGGAGCCTCGATGCCCTGAGCACCCGCACCGGCCCACCGAACCGATCCGACGCCGACCATGAACCGCCCGCAACCACCGACGCCGTTCCCGCGTCGTCGCGGACCCACCCACCGCCCCGGACGCGCCGCGGGCCCGCCGGACGACCACCGCCCGCAACCAACGCAGGCCGCGGCCACGACGTCTACGGGCGACGACGCATCACCCACCAGCACGATGACCGCGGGCCAGCAGGAGCCGCGGCTGCACCCCCCGAATCTCCTCGATCGGTGTCGTGTGGCGGCGGGGTGCGGTTGGTCGGTCACCGAGACAGCTCCGCGGCGCGGACCCACCGCCACCACCCTGGACCGCGTGCGGGGGCCCCGGGATGTTCACGCCTGGCAAAGCGTCGTGCTCCCCGCCCGGGACGCGGGCGGGGCACAGACGTCGGACCCCCCAGAAGACGGCACCAGCCCCCGTACGGGCGTCGCCGCCCCGCCCCGGGGGCGCCGCACCGCGCTCAGTACGCTGGACGGCGACGGCAGGAGGCCCTTGCACGAGACGGTCCAGGCGGCACGCACCCGCATCGAGGTGCGGCACGTGCCCATGTCCACGCCGATCCCGGGGCGCCCGACGATCGTGCTCGTGCACGGGCTGGGCGTGTCGGCGTTCTACTTCGAGACGCTGATCGAGGCGTTCGCCGAGCACGCCCCGGTCGCCGTCTTCGACCTGCCGGGCGCGGGCCGGTCCGAGGAGCTGGCGGGGCCGCTGAGCATCGAGCGCCTCGCCGACGTGCTGCAGCAGGTGCTGGAGCGCTCCCAGGTCACCGACGCGGTGCTCGTGGGCCACTCGATGGGGGCGCAGGTCGTCGTCGAGGCCCTGGCCCGCAGCCCCCACCTGGCCCGGGCCGGCGTGCTGCTGGGCCCGGTGGTCGCCCCTGGGCAGCGCCCCTGGTGGCGGCTGGTCCTCCAGTTCCTGCGCACCGTGCGCCACGAGTCCTTCAGCGCCCTCTGGCGCGCGGGCGTCGGCTATCTCCAGATGACGCCGCTGTGGTTCCTGCGCCAGTTCCTCGCCATGCTGGCCTACCGCACCGAGGAGCGCATCCGGGACGTGCCGAACGACCTCATGCTGATGCGGTCGCAGCACGACTTCGTCGCGCCCATGGAGTTCCTCGCCGAGCTGCAGCGCAACGCCCCCGGCGACCGGGTCTACCGCCGCGAGGTGCCCGACGCCGCCCACCACATGATGTCGACCCACGCCGAGGTCATCGTGGCGGCCGTGCTCCAGATCGCCGGCATCCACGACCCGCTCGCCGAGGCGAAGGCGGCCCAGCGGCTCCGTCCCGTCCCGTCCGACCCCGAGCCGCCCGACCCGGCGGCACCCGACCCGCAGACCGAGCCGGCCGCGGCCGAGCCTGGCGGTGCGACGACCGCGCCCGAGCCGCCGATCCCTGCGCCGCCCTGGCCCACGGCCGACGAGCCGCCTGACCCGTCCTGACCGCCGTGCCGCCCTCGGCCCCGGCCGACGCGGCGCCTGGCGGCGGCCCCGGCAGGCTCGTCGGCGGTCGCCGGGACGCCCGACGAGACGCGGGGGCCCGAGCGCCCGTACGAGATGCTGCCCAGCCGTACCACAGGGTGGTCGGGTCGTCCTCACCGGGGTGCCCCACAGGTACGGTGCATCGGTGACCACCCCGTCCAGCCCTCCGCCCGTCCCCTCGGCCCCGCCCTTTGACGGGTCCCCGGCCGAGGCCGTCTCGCCCCAGGTCCTGGTCTCGATGCGCGGGGTGCGCAAGAGCTTCGGCGACTTCGAGGCGCTCAAGGGCGTCGACCTCGACATCCACCGGGGCGAGAAGGTGGCGCTGCTCGGCGCGTCCGGGTCGGGCAAGTCCACGCTGTGCCGCTGCATCAACCGCCTCGAGGCGGTCACGAGCGGGTCGATCACCATCGACGGGCGACCCCTGCCCGAGGAGGGCAAGGAGCTGGCCCGGCTGCGCGCCGACGTGGGCATGGTGTTCCAGTCGTTCAACCTGTTCCCGCACTGCACGGCGCTGCAGAACGTGGCGCTCGCGCCTGTCCACGTACGCCGCGTCCCGAAGGCCGCCGCCGAGGAGGAGGCGTACACGCTGCTGCGGCGGGTCGGCCTCGCCGGGAAGGAGGCCAGCTACCCGGCCGAGCTGTCGGGTGGCCAGCAGCAGCGGGTGGCGATCGCCCGGGCGCTGGCGATGCACCCGATGCTCATGCTGTTCGACGAGCCCACCTCGGCGCTCGACCCCGAGATGATCAAGGAGGTGCTCGACGTGATGGCGGAGCTCGCCGCCGACGGCATGACGATGCTGGTCGTCACCCACGAGATGGGGTTCGCCCGGCAGGCCTGCGACCGGGTCTGCTTCATGGACGAGGGCCGCATCGTGGAGCAGGGCGCCCCCGCCGAGTTCTTCGACCACCCGCAGACCGACCGGGCCAAGGACTTCCTCTCCAAGATCCTCCAGCACTGACCCGACCGGCCGCCCCGGCGGCCCACCCACCCCCAAGGCTCCCCCGGAGCCGCCACCACCCCCGAAAGGAACCCCTCATGACCGCACCCCTCACCCGCCGCGGCGTCCTCGGCCTCGGTGCCGCGCTCGGCGCGTACGGCACCCTCGCCGCCTGCTCGTCGGGCGCCCCGCCCGTCGCCTCGGGTGCGCCGGGCGCCTCCGCCGGCGCCGCGAAGACGATCTCGACGGCCGCCTACGACGCCGCGGTGCGCTCTGGCCCGGTCGCCGACGCGGCCCTGGTCGAGGCCTGCCCGTGGGCCCGACGGGTCAAGGCGGCGGGCGTGCTCCGCCGCGGCGGCACCGAGACGGCCCCGATCTTCTCGCTGAAGGACCCGGTGTCGGGCCGGGTCACCGGCTTCGACGCGGGCATCGGCGACCTGCTGGCCCGCTACGTGCTCGGCCGCGACGAGGTGACCGGCCTGCAGGCGTTGTCGCTGACCTCGGTCGACACGCGCGAGACGATGCTGCACAACGGCACCGTCGACGTGGTGGTCGCCACCTACACGATCACCGAGAAGCGGGCCGAGAAGGTCGCGTTCTGCGGCCCGTACTACTCGTCGGGCACCGCCGTGCAGGTACGGGTCGACACCACCGACATCACCTCGCACAAGGACCTGGCCGGCAAGAAGATCGTGACCGAGACCAACTCGTCGGCCCTCACCGCCATCAAGGACCACGTCCCCGACGCCGAGGTGATCACCTTCACCGAGAACGACGCGTGCGTCGCCGCCGTCGAGGACGGCCGCGCCGTGGCGTACGTGCTCGACGAGACGATCCTGCTCGGCAACGCGCTCAAGAACCCGAAGGTGAAGGTGGTCGGCCAGCCGTTCACGCTCGACCCGTACGGCATCGGCGTCAGCAAGGACGACCCGGCCACCAAGGAGTTCGTCAACACCTTCCTGCAGCGGATCTTCGACGACGGCTCGTGGCTGCGGCTGTGGCAGGCCACCGTCGGCGTCTACTCCGAGGCCTCCCCCACCCCGCCCGTGATCGGGTCGGTGGCCGGCAGCTGACCACCGGGTCCGCCGGGGACGAGCGCCCCGGCGGACCCCTCGACCGGACGAGGAGGCCGCTGTGGTCGACATCATCGCGCGGGAGTGGCCGTTCCTGCTGCAGGGCATCGGGCTCACCGTGCTGCTCACGCTGGTGGGGTTCGCCGGCGCCCTGCTGCTGGGCACGGCGGTGGCGATCTGCCGCGTCAGCCCCGTCGCACCGCTGCGGGCGGTGGGCGCGGTCTACGTGGAGGTGTTCCGCAACATGCCGCTGCTGACGCTGCTCATCCTGATCGTGTTCGGGCTGCCGAAGGTCGGGATCACCATCGACCTGGTGCCGTCGGGCATGCTCGGGCTGGTGCTGTCGGGGGCGGCGTTCGTGTGCGAGACCGTGCGCTCGGGCATCAACACGGTGTCGGTGGGCCAGTCGGAGGCGTCCCGGGCCCTCGGCATGGGGTTCGCGCAGCAGCTGCGGCTGGTGATCCTGCCCCAGGCGTTCCGCACCATGGTGCAACCCCTGGTCAACGTGTTCATCGGGGTGCTCATCGGCTCGTCGCTGTGCGCCGCCGTCGGCATCAAGGAGCTCACCAACGTGTCGCAGCAGCTCAACATCGCGTACGCCGAGGCGGTCGTGCTGTTCCTGATGTCGGGGGCGGTCTACCTCGTCCTCGCGCTCGGCACGGGCGCGGCCGGGGCGCGGCTGGAGCGGCGGCTCGGCTCGTCGCGGTCGGCGGGGCGGGGGCGGGCATGAGCGGCCAGGCCACCCGGGTGCTGTTCGACACGCCGGGCCCGCGGGGGCGGCGGCGGATCGTCGCCGCGTCGGTCGTCGTGGTGCTGCTGACGGCGCTCGCCCTCGCCCTGGCCGTCCGGCAGCTCGCCGTGAACGGTCAGCTGGCGCCCCACATGTGGAGCTTCCTCGGCTACTCGGCGATCCTGGCCCACCTCGGCCACGGCCTCGTCGGCACGTTCCTCGCCACCGGGGTGTCGGCGGTTGTGGCGTTCCCGCTGGGGCTGCTGCTCGCGCTGGGTCGGCTGTCGCCGGTGCGTACGGTGGCGTGGCTGGCGACGGGCTGGATCGAGTTCTTCCGGTCGGTGCCGATGCTGCTGGTGGTGTACGCGTTCCTGCTGGCGCTGCCCCGGTTCGGGGTCGTGCTGCCCGTGCTCTGGATGCTCGTCGTGCCGATGATCCTCGTCGGCTCGGCGTCGATGGCCGAGGTGTTCCGGGCCGGGGTGCTGGCGGTGGAGCGGGGGCAGTGGGAGGCGGCGGCCTCGCTGGGGCTGCTGCCCCGCTCGACCATGCGGCTCGTGGTGCTGCCGCAGGCGCTGCGGATCGTGCTGCCGAACCTGCTCACCGGCCTCGTGTCGCTGCTCAAGGACTCGACCCTCGGCTACGTGGTGAGCTATCCCGAGCTCATGCAGCAGGGCAAGACGCTCGCCAGCTTCTACGGCTACCTGATCCAGACCTACCTCGTGATCGCGGTGGTCTACGTAGCCGTCAACTACGGGCTCACCCGGCTCGCCGCCCGACTCCAGGCCCGCGGCAGCCTGAAGGCGGCCAGCACCAGGCCGGCGACCGCCGACGTGGAGCCCCAGCTGGCCTGACCCCGTCGTCGCACCCCACCACCCACCCAGCCCCCGAGGAGGCCGCCGGCATGTGCCGCATGCTCACCTACGTCAGCCGTACCCCCCGCACCGTCGAGCAGGCGGTGACCCCCGAGCAGCTCCCGGTGGTCACCGCCCTCTCCCACGACCACAAGGACGGCTGGGGGGTCGGGTGGCGTGACCCGGCCGGCGACGTCGCGGTGGTGAAGGGTGCCGACCCGGCCTGGCGCGACGACCGCTACCTGGAGACGGTGACCGGGGTGGCCAGCGACCAGCTGCTCGTGCACCTGCGCAAGGCCAGCCCCGGCATGGTGGTGGAGCTCGTCAACTGCCACCCGTTCACCGACGGCGAGGTGCTGTTCTGCCACAACGGCGAGTTCGCCGCCTCCCAGCGGCTGCGGGCGTCGGTCGCCGAGCGGGGCGGGCGGCCCTGCGCCGGCACGACCGACTCCGAGCTCTACCTCGCGCTCGTGCTGCTCCACGCCCGGACGCTCCCCTGGGCCGAGGCGATCGCCGCCGCCGTCCGGGAGATCTGCGACGACCTGCGCCTCGACGACCCGCAGGCGCTGCCGCTCGCCCTCAACTGCTTCGTGCTCACCGGCACCCGCACCTTCGCCTACGGCCACCACGAGCCGTCGCGGCTGCGGCCCACCACCCACCGCGACTTCTTCCGGCTGCAGTGGGCCTGCGACGACGACCAGGTGGTGGTGGCGTCGTCGCTGTGGCCGCTGCCCCGCGGCAGCGCCGCCCCCGACCGGCAGGTCATCGAGATCGACCGGGCCACGCTGGCCGTCACCGTCCACCCGCCGGTGCTCGGCTGACCGGCGTACGGGCCCGTCTGGGCGCCGACCGGCGGGGCGTCAGGACCGGGCGAGCCGCCGCAGCGAGCCCACGACCTCGATGAGGGTGAGGAAGCTGGCCCGCATGGCCGAGGTGTCGTTGAACCCGACGACGATGTCGGCGTCGTGGACCGGGTCGTGCCACAGGTGGGCGGCGGTGACCCCCAGGTGCCCGACGAGGCGTGGCCACCCGCGCAGCCAGGGGGCCAAGCCCTCGAACCTGACGCTCATGGCGCCCGCGCCGTAGTGCAGGCCGGCGCGGTAGCGGTGCCGCGGCTCGGTCAGCCACGCCCACGACGCCGCGGTGACGAGGCGGCCCGAGACGAGGGCGCGCACGAGGGTCAGGTAGTCGTCGGTGGTGGCCGCCAGACCGCCGCCGGCCCAGTCGAGGGTGAGGGCCCCGGTGCCGTCCACCCGGGTCCGGTCCAGCCAGAGCGGGGCGATCGTGCCCGACCCGGTGGCCGGCTGCGTCCGCTCCGGCAGGAAGCTGCGGGTCATCCCGAGGGGTTCGAGCACCCGTTCGTGCACGAGCCGGGGGTAGGGGGTGCCGGTGAGCGACTCCAGGGCGAGCCCGAGCACGACGAACCCGGTGTCGCTGTAGGCGAACCGTTCCCCGGGCGCGCCCACGGGCCGTTGCCGCCGCCTGGTGTGGGCGAGCAGGTCGGCCGGGGTCCAGCGCCGGTCCGGGTCGGCGAGGGCGAGCTCCAGCACCGACGGGCCGGTCGCGCGCCCGAGGAAGTAGTCGGCCACCCCGGAGGTGTGCGTGACGAGGTGCTCCCAGGTGACCTCGTCGGCCCGGTCGTCGCGGAAGAGGCCTCGCAGCTGGTCGGCCTCGAGCACGGTCGTGACCGGTGCGTCGAGGCTCACCCGCCCCTGCTCGACCAGCTGCAGGAGGATCGCCGCCGGCACCAGCTTGGCGGTGCTGGCCGAGTGGAACGGCAGGTCGGCGGGGCCGTAGCGGTAGTCCACCCCCAGCCCGGGTGCCCGTACGGCGACCTGCGGCCGCCACCGGCGTGCCTGCCGGTCCAGGTGCCGGGTCAGGCGGGTGCCGAGCTCGGACGCGTCCATGGGGTCTCCTTCGTGACGTTCTGGGACGTGCGCGCGACACCGCCCGGCGGCGGCGCGCTCGCGGCCGGTGCCCAGGGCGGGCGGGCCGAGACGTGGTCGTGGAACGGTTGTCGGTGCGCGGCACCCGAGGGGGTCGCGGGAGGGCTAGAGCCAGCCGTTCTCGGTGGCGGTGCGCAGCGCCTCGGCCCGGTTGCGGGCACCGAGCTTGCCGATGGCGCTGCTGAGGTAGTTGCGCACCGTGCCCTCGCTGAGGTGGACCCGCCGGGCGATCGCCGCGGTGGTGGCGCCGCCGGCGGCGGCCTGCAGCACCTCGGCCTCCTTGTCGGTCAGCGGCGAGGGACCGAGCGACAGCGACTGCGCGGCGAGCTCGGGGTCGACGGTGCGCAGCCCGAGCGCTGCCCGCCGGATCGCCTCGACGAGCCGGTCGGCGGGGGCGTCCTTCACCATGAACCCGGACGCGCCCGCCTCCATGGCGCGCCGCAGGTAGCCGGGCCGGCCGAACGTGGTGACCACGAGCACCCGCGCCCCGGCCGACCGCAGGGCGCCGATGACGTCGATCCCGTCCCCGGCGCCGGAGCCGCCGGGCCCACCGGCGGGCATCTGCACGTCGAGCAGCACCACGTCGGGTCGGGCGCGGTGCGCCACGGCCACCGCCTCGGCGCACGTGCCCGCCTGCCCCACCACCTCGAGGTCGTCCTCGAGGTCGAGCATCGTCGCCAGCGCCGTACGGATCATCGCCTGGTCGTCGGCCAGCAGCACGCGCGTCATGCGGGGGCCTCCAGCACGGCCCGTACGGTGGTGCCCCGGCCCGGCGAGCCGATCTGCAGGTGCCCTCCGGCCCGGGCGAGCCGGTCGGCCAGCCCGGCGAGCCCGGTGCGGGGCTCGTCGCGGATCCCGCGGCCATCGTCGGTCACGGTGACCGACCGGTCGTCGGCCTCGATGGTGCAGGTCGCAGCACCCGAGTGGCGCACGACGTTGGTGACCGCCTCGCGCACCACGTAGCCGAACAGCTCGGCGGTCTCGTCGTCGTACGGGGGCAGCGCACTGGGCGCCTGGCACGCGATGCCGGCGGCGCCGAGCACCGACCGGGCCGACGCAACCTCGGCGGCCACCCGCACCTGCGTCATGCCGGAGGCGGTCGCCCGGACGTCGGCGAGCGCCTGCCGGGCCACCTGCGCCAGCCCGGCGATCTCGACCTTCGCCGTGCCGGGGTCGCGGTCCACGAGCCGGGCGGCCAGGTCGGCCCGGACCGCGATGGTGGTGAGCGAGTGGCCCAGGATGTCGTGCAGGTCGCGTCCGATCCGCTCCCGCTCGGCCACCGCGGCCAGCGCTGCCGTACGCTCCTGCTCGCGCGTCAGGGCCTCCCGCGTGGCCTCGTGGGCGAGGCTCAGCCCGATCGACAGCCCCAGCGCCGCCCCCGTCACCGCCATCGCGATCACGAGCACGTCGCGCTGGGCCACGCCGACGACCACCCCGGCCAGGGCGATGCCGACGACCAGCAGCCGCGACGAGCGCCACGGCAGGAGCACGGCGGCACAGGCGGTCACGTACGGCGAGTAGTAGACGGGGGTGCCCGGGTCCGCGAAGAGCAGGGCGGGCACGGCCGCGACGGCGAGCAGCGCCCCGACCCACAGCCAGCGGCGCGGCAGGGTCCAGTGCATGACCACGGTGGCGCCGAGGAACAGGACCGCCACCGCCACCACCTCCACCACGACGAGCGCCGCCGGCACCGGGTCGAGGCGGGTCACGGCGAGCATCACCGGGATGGCGAGGAACAACGTGTTCGGCAGGAAGTAGCCGGCCCCCTGCAGCAGGGCACGGCGCCACCACGGCAGGCCGTCTGCGGTGGGCCTGTGGCCGGGCGCGGAGTCGTCTCTGGTCATGATCGCGGGCGGGGTGTCCCGCCGGCTCATCGGCGCGACACCCGTAGGGCCCGACGGTAGCCGACCACGCCGAGGACGGCCAGCACGGTCACCCAGGCCACGATCACCGCGACGCCGCGCACCGGGAACGCGCCGCCCACCAGCGGGTGGAGGCCGATCTGCGCCGCCCAGTACGACGGCAGCAGCCGCCCCACCTGCTGCATCCCGGCGGGCATCATGTCGAGCGGGAACCACAGCCCGCCCACCATCGACAGGGCCAGCATGGTGAGAGTGGTGGCCGCGTTGGCGACCTGCGGGCGCAGCCACAGGCCCAGCGCGATCCCGGCGAGCGCCATGGGCAGCAGCGCCACCATCAGCAGCCCGTAGGTGGCGAGCCACGACGCGAGCGGCATCCGCACGCCCCGGTAGACGCCGCACCCGAGCACCACGAGCAGCGCCGGGGTGACGGCCATCACCGCGCTGACGACCTTGCCGGCGAAGAACTCCCACGGCCGCAGCGGGGTGATCATCAGCTGCCGGAACCAGCCGGTGCTGCGCTCGGACTGGGTCTCGGCACCGGCGCTCATCGCCGCACCGAGCCCGCCGTACGTCGCCATCGTCACCATCATGACGGCGGCCGGCTGGGCGCCGATCGCGTCGGGCCGATCGGCGAAGATGGCCGAGAACACCAGGTACATCGTCGTGGGCAGGGCGATGACGAACGCCAGGAAGGCCCAGTCGGTGAGGGTGCGCCGCACGCAGGCGGCGGCGTACGCGAGGACGCGGCGGGCGGTGGCGTCGGGCACCGGGGCTTCCCACCCGGCGGCGGGTGCGGCGAGGGTCGGTGTGGTCATCGTGGCTCCTGGGTCAGGCGACGAGGCGCAGGAACGCGTCCTCGAGGCGGGGGGCGGTCACCTCGACGGCGTGCACGTCGGGGTCGGCGAGCAGGGCTCGCAAGGTCGCGTCGGAGTCGGTGCAGACGAGGGTGTGGCGGTCCCCGACGCGGTCGGCGTGCACCACCCCGGGCAGGGCGGCGTAGTCGGCTCCGGGTCCGGTGAACGTGACCTGCCGGCCGCCGACGACCTGCTTGACGTCGGCGCTGCTGCCGTCGGCGACGACCCGCCCCCGGTCGATCACCACGACCCGGTCGGCGAAAGCGTCGGCCTCGTCGAGGTGGTGGGTGGTGAACACGATCGTGCGGCCGCCCGCGGCGACGGCCCGCATGGTGGCCCAGAACCGGTGCCGGACCTCGACGTCCATGCCGTCGGTGGGTTCGTCGAGCAGCAGCAGGCTGGGGTCGGGCATGATCGCGATCGCGAACCGGACGCGCTGCGCCTCGCCGCCGGAGAGCTTGCCGGTGGGCGAGCGCAGGAGGCTCCCCACGTCGGCCAGTGCCACCACGTCGTCGAACGGCAGCGGGTGCGCGTGCAGCCCGTGGAGGGTGCGCAGCGTCGTACGAACCGTCGCGTCGGGCAGCAGGGTGCCCTGCTGCAGCATGGCGCCGACGTCGCCGCGGCGGATCGCCTCCGCCGGGGGGCGGCCGTACACCTGGACGGAGCCCGCGTCGGGCTGGGTGAGACCCAGCACCATCTCGGTGAGAGTCGACTTGCCGGCGCCGTTGGGGCCGAGCAGCGCGAGGACCTGGCCGGAGAGCACGCTGAGGTCGAGGTGGTCGACCGCGGCGCGGCCGCCGTAGCGCTTGAGGAGGCCGCTGGCCGCGATGGCCGGTGTGGAACGTGTCATGCCTGAGACGATGCCGCAGCGAGGCGACGCGCCCGATCCGGTGACGTCACCGGGTGCCGGTGACAGCTGTCACCCGTCGCCGCCCCGGCGCCGGGACGCCACAGCCCGGTGGACGATGCGTCACGGGCGCTGCGTCCTCGGGTGGTGGGCCCTGGGTCGTCACCGCCGGGTCGACGTCGTACGAGCCGAGGGCGCTGAGGTGGTCGCGCTCCGCGCCCGCCTCGAGGAGCTCACCACCACGATGCCGAGCCGATGACGTCGTCCGGGACCTGGCTCGTGAACGACCGGCGCGACCCGACGACCTGGTCCAGCAGCTGTGGACCTCTCGACGGCCGCTCCGCGGCGGTGCGACCGTCGCCCCACGCTGCCGACGCGGGCAGGGCGATCAACCTTGGTGGCGCCGTGACGGACACCCCCCGGGAGGGGCCCGGCGGGACCCTGACCCAGGGGGTCGCCGAGGGATCCGTGGTCGCGTCGGGCGCGCGACCAGATCCTCGTGGTCGCCCGAGGTTCATCCGTGGCCAGAGCGCGGGGCGCCCCCGGTCGCCGGGCGGTGGCCCGGTAGCCTGCTGAGGTGACCTATCCCGCGCCGCGGCACGGCGGCTGGCCCGCCCCGAACGGCGTCTGGGGTGCCTCGCGCCCCGGCTGGCGCCACACCTACCCGGCCCCGGGCGCGCGGCCGTACCCTCGCCCCGCGCCACGCTCCTCGGGCTGCGGCGCCGGGTGCGGGGCGGCGCTGGCCGGGTGCGCGGTGCTGGTCGGCCTCATGATGGTCGCCGGTGCGGTCTTCGGCGGGATCGTCGCGCTCTTTGGGGACGAGCCCACGACCACGACCACGTCGTGGGCGAGCCAGACCGCCACGTCCCGGGCGAGCACGCAGTCGGCGACTCCTCGGACGACGACCCGCACTCCCTCGACCCGCCCCACCCCGTCACGCGGTCACCCGACGGCGACCGCGTTCACCAACGACGGCTACCAGGTGCCCGCGCCGGGCGGCGCGAAGGCGTGGATCTACCCGGCGAACCGTGACGAGGCGCTGAGCCTCACCCGCGCCAACGCGCTCTACCGGCAGCGCAGCGGGGAGCCGGTGCGCTGCCCGTACGACCCGATCGCGCAGCGCGAGGGCATCACGAAGGAGGAGCTCCTCCCCGCCGTGAACCGGTTCGTCGACTGCCTGATGGGTGTGTGGCAGCCGCCGATGGCACGGGCCCGGTTCACCCTGTCGCGTCCCAAGGTGGTCGTGTACACCGGCGAGACGGTCACCACCCCCTGCGGCACGGTCTCGCGCACCGAGTTCGCCGGCTACTACTGCGGCGCCGACCCCACCCTCTACATCCCCGACGCGCCACGGGTGTACCGCAACGGCGACCGCCTGCCCACCTACGAGCTCGAGTCGCTGATCGCCCACGAGTTCGCCCACCACGTGCAGCGGGAGACCGGCATCATCGGCGGCCGCGCCTACCTCATGGACCAGGCCTCCTCCGAGGACGCCGCGCTGGAGGTCAGCCGTCGCCTGGAGTTGCAGGCGCAGTGCCTCGCCGGGATGGGGATCCGGGCGGCCGCATACTCGCTCGGCCTCACCGACGCCGACCGCGCGGCCCTCGTCCGCACGTGGTCCGGCGGCGGCGACACCCCGGGTCGGCCCCGCACCCACGGCAGCCCCGCCCACTACGGGCAGTG
>JBHAES010000053.1:0-3491 GCA_041855725.1 Actinomycetota bacterium | reverse complement strand
GGCTCAGGAAGTAGACAGCCGTCTGAGAGGCACCATAGGAGCTGTGCTCGTCCATCCCCTCGATCCGGGCGGGCTCTGGCGTGGCCAGGGCCGCGTCACGGGAGGCCTGCGCCTCAGGACTCAGCACCAGGGTCGGCGTCACCGAGGCCGAGGCCCCACCAGAAGCAGAAGCCTGCACTGAGGGCCCGGCCGTCCGCCCGCCAGAGGCCGTGGCACCGGCTTGCTCACCACCATCCGAGCACGCCACCACGGCCGCGCTCGCGACCAGCAGGGACACGACCAGCGCACCAGCACGACCACACAGACCCCCGCGGTCAGCACCATCAACCGGCTGGCCAGCACGCTCAGGCACATCACCCAGCGCGCACACCAGACGCCGCCAGGACCACCGGGAACCACAACCAGGCTTGACCGACCGGGACATCAGACCACCACCATCGGAGATCAATCATAACCAGGGACACGCCGCCAAGACGTGACCGTCCTACCGACAGCCCAAGACTACCCTCACACCACACCCACACGCCACTATCCACCGAGGCCGACCGCAACACGATCGTCGTCGAGACGCGACCGCGAACCGCGCCGACCCGCCAGTCTCCGGCAGACCCCGCCTCACTCCGCGCTCAGCCCAGGGTCGGGACCGCCGGGTCGGGCAGGAACCGGACCGCCAGGGGCACCGCGGAGTCGTGGCCGAGCAGCCGCGCGGGCTCGCCCCGCAAGGTGTGGTCGAAGAAGTCGGCCACGACGGCGTCGACCGTCTCGACCTGCGCGCGGCCGGTGGCCTCCCCTCCGAAGATGCTCGGAATGATGAGCGGGAACACGGTGTGGCTCAGGTGGTTGGTGCCCACGATCGAGGCCGCCCAGGTCGGGCCGGTCGAGAGGGACATGGCCGAGCGGTAACGGTTCAGGGCGTCGGTGGTCGTCCCTGTGGCCTGCTCAGCCTGCAGGTCCTCCTCCAGGAGTCCGAGCTGGTCCTCGGCGAGCAGGTTGAGGTAGGGCACGGGCACGCCCATCGACGGCGACGCGCCCAGGTAGGGGCCGTCGAGGCTGATGCCCGCGTCGAGGCGCGGGTCCTCGGCCAGCGCCTGCGCGACGGTGTCCCCGCCGATCGAAAAGCCCACCGCGCCGACGGTCTCCAGGTCGACGACGTCGTGGAGCACGCTGCCGGGGTCACCCTGCAGCTCGGTGAGGCGGTCCAGGACCACCGACAGGTCATCGGCCCTCGTCCCGACCCACGCGTTGAACCTCGTCTCGACATCGTCGCCGCCGTCGTACTGCAGGAGCTCCTGCTCGATGGTGACCTCGGTGCCGTCGGAGAGCGTGACTGCCCCGGAGGTGTAGAAGTGGTCGACGGCGACGACGACGTAGCCGCGGCTGGCCAGGTCCTCCATGAGGGACACGTTCTCGAAGCGGGTCGACCCCAGCCCCGGGGAGTACAGGATGACGGGGAAGCGGGAGCCGCCAGTGGGGGCGGGCGCGGCGTCGCGCACCGAGTGGGTGTCGATGAGCCTGAGGTGGTCCAGGGGCATACTCAGCACTCCTGCGACCGACTCGATGGAGGGGATCGCCGCCGACATCGACCCCGAGACCGCGTCGGCGATCTCCTCGCCGAGCGGCTCGGTGCGGACTCCGCGCGTGGCGGCGGAGTCGGCGGGGTACCAGACCGAGGCGAGCACCTCGCGCACGTCGCCGTCGGCGGCTGTGGCCCACTCCTGGCGTTCCGGGTCGGTGACGTACAGGTCGGTGTAGCCCACGGCGTAGGGACCCGCGGGGGTGGGCAGGGTGAAGACGGGGAGGAAGGTCGCGCCCGCAGCCGAGGCGGCCAGCGCGACCAGTCCGGTCAGCGCCGCCACGGTGCGTCCCACGATCCGCAGCGCCCGGCGCCCGCGCCCGGCCGCCGAGGCGGTGCGAGGCGTGCCTTCGGTCATCGGGGCGGCTCGAGGCTCGCCGCCGGACGCGGCGGCGTGAGGCTCGAGCCCCGTCTTGGCGGCGTCCCGGGACCCGCGGCTCCTCCAGGCCCGTAGCCCGAGGAGGGCCACGAGTACCAGGCACACCAGGTATGCGGACGCCATGACGGTGCGGGGACGGTCGATGAGGAGGTGGAGGGCAAGGGGCCCGAGGAGAGCCGCCGTCAGCGCCACCTCGGGAGCGGGCCACCGGCCGCCGGTCGGCCACCAGCGCCCCCGGCGCGGCACCCGGACGGCGACCAGCACCACGACCAACGCGGTCACGACGACGACCGCGACCTCCAGCATCCGCATCAGCTTCTCCGTTCCGAACGGCCGAGCCAGGCCGCTCAGGTAAGCGTAGGACTGCGGTACGACAACAATGCGCACCCGGGCTGGGAGGACGCCGACGATGCGTCACCGCGAACGGACACCGCAGCGGCACGCAGCCACGCTTCTAGGCTTCGCTGCAGGGACGACCCCTGCAGGACCCACGCTTCTAGGGTCTGCTGCTCGTGACTAGTGCTGACACGAGAAGCCAAGGTCGAGCCCTAGAAGCGTGCGACAAAGTCTGATACAGGAGGCGCCTGCGGCTGGGGTTGCTCCGCCGCGCGGGAATGGCACCTACCATGGAATCAATGGGGTACGTGGCTGACAGCAGGAGGGCCGGCCGGGCGGGAATGACAAGCATGGCCGACGGCGTCGACGCGGCCGGCGCGACCAACGGCACCAGTGACGACGGCACCACCAGCCCACACAGAGACGCCGGCCAAACCGGCATCGCCCGGCAGCTCCGCTACGAGCACGACGTGCCCGCCCGCGGCCTGCACGCGCGCCAGCGCGTCTACGCCATCGGCTCCTACCACTACAACTGGCACCCCGCCCTCGAGCTGCTCGCGGTGACCACCGGCGAGATCGAGCTGTGCGTGGCAGGGAAGATCGAGCGCTTCTCCCCCGGGGACGTCGTGGCGATCAACTCCAACGACGGTCACGCCACCCTGGCCACTCAGCCCCGCTCCACGGTGCTGCTCCTCCACGTCGAGGCGGCCTACCTCGCCTCCTTCACCGGCAGCGGCAGCGTGCCCCGATTCGGGTGCCGCTCCACGGCGCAGACGCGCCGCGAACCGGCCTTCACCCGCCTGCGCGCCCTCATGGCGCGCATGATGCTCATGAGCGACCGCCACGGGCCGGGGGCGACTGCGGCCTGGGAGTCGGGGCTGCTCGCGGTCGTCTCGACGCTCTTCGACCACTTCCTTCTGCCCGGTCAGCCCGGCCCCACCCAGACGGAGGGACACCGCGCCCTGGAACGGGCGGTGGCTCACGTCGACGAGCACTTTCGTGAGCGCCTCACCCTGGAGCACGTGGCCCGCAAGGTCGGCTTCAGCGCCGGCTACCTCTCGCAGATCTTCCCCCAGCAGGTCGGGATGACCTTCTCGCAGTACCTGACCCGGGTGCGCCTGCGCCACGCCACCCGCGAGCTGGGCGAGAGCCCGAACCGCATCGCCACCATCGCCCTCGACAACGGCTTCCCCGACGTCAAGG
>JBHAES010000052.1:0-2938 GCA_041855725.1 Actinomycetota bacterium | reverse complement strand
GGTCGGGCGCGCCGCGGACGCAGCCCCGTACCCGCATCCTGATCCACCAAGCCCGTCACCAAGGGCGAGCTGGATGCGGCCGTGGTCGTCCCGTACGGCAGGTCTCGGACGGCGCCTGACGAGCGGGGCCGGCGACGCAGGCCGAGGCGGGTCGGGCTGAGCCAGGCCGGGGCGCGGTCAGGAACGCAGGGTCCACCCGGCGGCGAGCATCGCCTCGCTCAGGTCGGCCGACCGCTCCGGGGTGACGGCGATCGACAGGTAACCGACCTCGCGGGCCGCGTCGTGCTCGATGGCGAGGTCCTCGACGTTGACGCCGGCGGCGCCCACGTCGGCGAACAGCCGGGCCAGGGCGCCGGGGGCGTCGGGGATCTCGACGACCACGTGGGCGTAGTCGGCGGCCCGGTGGCCGTGCTTGCCGGGCAGGGCGCGGGTCCCCTCGCGGCCCTTCGCCACCACGGCCTCCACGGCGTCCGGGTCGTCGAGCACCGCCAGCAGCGCGCCGAGCGCCTCGTGGACGGCGGTGAGCTCGGTGCGTACGGCGGTGGCGTTGGCGGCGATGATCTGGCGCCACAGCCCGGGCGACGAGCCGGCGATGCGGGTGACGTCGCGGATCCCCTGGCCGGCGAGCCGCAGGTGGTCGGCGGGCACGTCGACGAGCCGCGCCGCGGTGAGCGACGAGATCAGCTGCGGCATGTGCGACACCTGCGCGACGGCCTCGTCGTGCTCCTCGACGCTGAGCCGCTCGACCCGCGCCCCGCAGGTCAGGGCGAGGTCCTCCACCGTCGACACCGCCAGGTACGACGACGCCTCGTGCGGCGCGACCACCCACGTCCGGTCGACGAACAGGTCGCCTCGGGCCGTGAGCGGACCGGCGTGTTGCGAGCCGGCCATCGGGTGCGACCCGACGTAGCGCTCCAGCGACTGGCCCGTCCGGCGCAGCTCGGCGAGCACCGACGCCTTCACCGAGCCGACGTCGGTGACGACCGCGTTGGGGTAGCGGCCCAGCGAGCGGGCGACGACCGGTGCCAGCGCGGCCGGCGGCACGGCCACGACGACCAGCTCCACGTCTTCCGGCGGGGCGGGCGCGGCACGGCCAGCGCCGAGGCCCTCGGCCACCAGGGCGTGGCCCGGGAGCAGGTCGGTGAGGTGCACCACCCGGCCGGCCGTCGTGAGCGCCATCCCGATGGAGGCGCCGATCAGCCCGGCCCCGACGACGACGGTGCGCGGCTCCTCGCCCGTACCCGCCGCGTCGGTCACGGCTCTGCCCGCGGCGACGGGCCGTCGCCGCGAGCCCTCGGGGTCCGGCGTCGCCGCCTCCCTGCGACGAGCAGCCCGGCCAGCTCGGCGTCGCCCACGCGGCGGAACTTGCGCGCCTGCGGCCGGGTGCGGTCGAGCACGGCCACCTCGAGGGCGTCGACGCCGAGGCTGCCCTCCCCCGCCAGCGCCCCGACGGCGAGCCGGACCGCCTCGCCCAGCGCGAGCGACGGGCCGAACCCGGCCCGCACCGTCTGCGCGATCCGGTCGGCCTGCCCGCCGATGACGGTGACGTCGGCCTCGTCGGCCACCGACCCGTCGTAGGTGATCCGGTAGATCTGGTCGGCGTCGGGCTCGTCGCCCACCTCGGCGACCACGAGCTCCACCTCGTACGGCTTCTCGCCGCCCGCGGAGAAGATCGTGCCGAGCAGCTGCGCGTACGCGTTGGCGAGGCCGCGGGCCGTGACGTCGCGCCGGTCGTAGGTGTAGCCGCGCAGGTCGGCGTGGCGGATCCCGGCGATGCGAAGGTTCTCGAACTCGTTGTAGCGGCCCACGGCGGCGAACCCGATCCGGTCGTAGATCTCGCTCACCTTGTGGAGGGTGGCCGACCGGTTCTCGGCGACGAGGCAGATGCCGTCGGCGTGACGCAGCACCACGACGGAGCGGCCGCGGGCGATCCCGGACCGGGCGAAGTCGGCCCGGTCCTTCATGAGCTGCTCGGGGGCGACGTAGAAGGGCATGGTCACAGCAGCGGCGCTCCCGGTCCGTCGGGTCTGGTACGGCGGGCGGCGACGACGGCCTCGACGCTGGCGCCCACCTCGTCGTCGCCCACCCGGCGCACCCCGGTGCGCGACGCGGTCCACACCACCGGGTAGATGCGCCGGGACAGGTCGGGCCCGCCCGTGGCGGCGTCGTCGTCGGCGGCGTCGACGAGCGCCTGCACGGCGGCGGTCACCGCGTCGGCCTGGGTGAGGTCGGGCCGGTACAGCTTCTTCAGGGCGCCGCGGGCGTACGCCGCTCCCGACCCGACGGCGAAGAACTGCGACTCCTCGTAGCGGCCGCCCGTGGCGTCGTAGGAGAAGATGCGGCCGGTGCCACGGTCGGGGTCCCAGCCGGCGAACAGCGGCACGACCACGAACCCCTGCAGCGCCAGGCCCAGGTTGCTGCGGATCAGCGCCGACAGCCGGTTGGCCTTGCCGTCGAGCGACAGCGGCGCCGACTCGATCTTCTCGTAGTGCTCCAGCTCCACGCGGAACAGCCGCACCATCTCGACCGCGATCCCGGCGGCGCCGGCGACCCCGATGAGGCTGAACTCGTCGGCGCCGAAGACCTTCTCGATGTCGCGCTGGGCGATGATGGTGCCCATGGTCGCGCGCCGGTCGCCGGCCATGACGACCGCGTCCGGCGTGGCCAGGGCGACGATGGTGGTCGCGGTCGGGGTGAGGTCGGCAGGGGTCGGCGCACGCTGGGGCAGCGTCTCGGGCGCGAGGCGTCCCACGAGCTCGGCGAAGCTCGTGGTGGTCTCGTGGAGCAGCTCGCGCCCGAGCCCCGGCCCCTGGCCGCTCACTGGCCGCCCTTCTGCACGAAACCTTTCACGAACGCCTCGGCGTCCTGCTCGAGCACGGCGTCGATCTCGTCGAGCACCGCGTCGTAGGCGTCGCGGGCCGCGTCGGCCTTCGGCGTG
>JBHAES010000051.1:0-4198 GCA_041855725.1 Actinomycetota bacterium | reverse complement strand
CCGGTACCGGTCGGCCCACCGCTTGACCGTGGTCACCGACACCCCGAACCGTTCCGCGGTCCGCCGCAGCGTCCACCCGTGGACCACCACTGTCGCATCTCGACACGTTCGACGACACGCCGGACATCGCTGTGGGACGACGACAGACCAAGGACTGGAGTCGAGATCGACTCCAGTCCTCGGCCGGCCCGCAGGAGGTGCTGACGGGAGACTCCCGGAGCATCGCCGACGGGTGCTGGCGGCGCGGCGTACGAAGGCGGGCCGTCGGCCTCGTCGCGGGTGACGGCGCCGGAGCAGGGCCTGCTGCGGGTCTCGAAGAACGTGTGGGACCACGTCGGGCTCAGGTGCCTCGGGGCGCGCCGCGGTCAGGAGTGCACGAAAGGGGCCGTGGTCAGCCGTGCAGGTACGGCGGGTGCGGCTCGCAGGATGGCGGTCGTCCAACCGGGTGGGCGGTGAGGCTCGGCTCGTACGAGGGAAGTCTGGTGGGCTTGCGCTCGCGTCCCAGGCGCGAGGTGGGTCGAGGGGGCGCCGCGTCACGGGTGCACCACTCGGGCCCGGCACCCGGTCGCCGCGAGGCCGCGGTTCAGGCGCGTGCTCGACTCCCGGACGGCGCGCCCGACGCCTGGGCGGAGGCGCATCGATCGTGCCGCGCCGCCTGCGGCGGGGCCTCGTGGGCGCACCCGCGTCCCGGGTGCTCGTCGGTCGTCCGCGCGGCGCCCTCGGCGGCGGTCAACCGTTCAGGGCTCGCGCGCAGGCACGGGACAGGAGGGCAGCCGTCAGCTCGCGGCGGAGCGCCCGAGCGTGCCGGCTCGTGCCAGGTCCCTGGGACGGGGCGGTCTCCGGACGCGAGGTCTGGTCGGGCGGACTGGTGGGTGAGGGCGCGGATGTGGGCGGTCGCGGTGGGTCGTCTGCGGGCGGCTGCGGGAGTGGCGTGTCAGGTCCCCGCACGAGTGGGCCGCTGTACTGCGTTCGCGCGGTGGGTGCCGGTTCGGCGTGTCAGGTCCCGGGACGGGTGGACCTGGCTGGAGGGTCTGGGGCTCGTGGTGGCGGCGAGGGTGTGGGTGGGAGCGGGCGGTCGTGGTGGGGCGGTGGGGTCGCCTGCGGGTGGCTGCCGGGTCGGCGTGTCAGGTCCCCGCACGAGGTGGGTCACCGGACTCGAGGGAGTCGGTCGGCGGACTAGTGGGTGCGGCGGGGAGGATGGCTGCTGCCGCTCGGTCGCGGTGGAGGAGCTGCACTGCGTCTGCGCGCTGGGTGTCGGGTCGGCGTGTCAGGTCCAGGGACGGGGTGGTGGTGACCTGATCGGAGCGGTCGGCCGGGCGCTCGGCGATGATGCGGGCTGCCGCCTGGTCGCGCTGGAGCCGCCGCACCTGGCTGCGTGGCGTACGCGCGGCGGGTCCTGACGGCCCCCCTCGCCGAGGTCTTCGGACGGGTGGTCACCGGCCTCGGGTCCCGTCGGGACGTGCGGCGGTCGTCGGCGAGGATGAGGGTTGTCACATCTGGCTCGCGTACGGGTCGGTGACGACCTACCGTGCGCCTGTGAACCCCGCCCCCGTCGTGGTCCCGTGCGAGGCCGCCCCCGAGCTGCGCCCCCTGGTCGAGGCGGTGCGGGGGCGTGACGCGCCGGCCGTCTCGCAGCTCCTCCACACCCTCGCGGCCGCAGGTGGCGACGCCGCCAGCGTGGCGGTCGCCGAGATCGTGCACCTGCCCGAGGTGGAGGCTGTCGTGGCCCGGTGGCTCGCCGACGTCCCCGCCGACCCGTTGGCGACCACGCTCGCCGCGGCCCGCGAGCTGCACCTCGGTCGGGTGGCGCGCGACAGCGGTGACCCGCAGGGTTCGTACGACCACCACCGGGCGGCCGAGCAGCGGCTGCTGCGGGTCTGCGCGGCCCACCCCCGGCTGCACCTCGCCTGGAGCCTGCGGGTCGAGACCGCGTGCGGGCTCGGGCTCCAGGTGAGCGAGGTGCGGCGTCGGCAGGCGCGGCTCGAGTCGATCGTGCCGCACCACCACCGGGCCCAGCTCGTGCTGCTCGACCGGCTCCACCCGCGGCGCGAGGGCGGTTCCTGGAAGGCTGCGTTCGCCTTCGCTCGCACCGCTGCAGCGGCCGCCCCGCTCGGCAGCCCGTCCTGGGCCCTCGTGGTGGCGGCCCACCTGGACTGCTTCGGCGCCGTGGCGGCGCCGGTGGCGGCGTACTTCACCCCCGACGTGCTCGCCGAGATCACCCGGGCCGCCGACGAGTCGGTGTGGCACCCCACGTTCGGCAGGCCGCCCGGTCGAGCCGCCGCCCACGCCGCGTTCGCCGCGGTGGCCGCCCTCCACGGCGCCACCCCCACGGTCGCCCGTCACGCACGGGCCCTGGACTTCGACGCCCGCGAGACCTGGCGGCGCCGCTGGGTCGGCGACACCCGGCTGGTCGACGAGGTCTTCGACCGTCTCGGAGGTGCCCGGTGACCGCCACCCTGCCCGGCGTGACGCCGGTCGCACGGCGCGGCATCCCCGCGCCCGACGTGGAGCAGATCGACGTCTGCGGCATCCCGACCCTCGTCGGGCCGCCGGTCGAGGGGCAGACCAGGGCGGGACTGACCTTCCGGGTCGGCTGGGCCGACGAGACGCTGCCCCTGCGCGGGGTCACCCACCTCGTGCAGCACCTCGCCGGCCGGGGCCTGCCCGGTGGCGGGCACCGCCACGGCGAGGTCCAGGCCCACCTCACCCACTTCTACCTCGCCGGCACCGAGGCCGAGGTCGGCGACTTCCTCACCCGGGTGTGCGCCGCGCTGCGCCGGCTGCCGCTGGAGCATCTCGAGGCGGAGAAGCAGGCGATCCGCGCCGAGGACGGGGCGGCGTCGTACGACCCGTTCGCCACCCACCGGTTCGGCGCCGAGGGAGCCGGCCTGGCCGGCTTCACCGAGCTCGGGCTCGGCAACCTCGGGCCCGAGGTCGTCGCGTGGTGGGCGCAGCAGTGGTTCACCACCCAGAACGCCGTGCTCTGGGTCGCCGGCGACCTGCCCGACGACCTCGACCTGCGGCTGCCGCAAGGGGTCCGGCGGCCCCAGCCGACGCCGCGGCAGCAGCTCACCAGGCCCAGCCGTGCCGACGGGCCGGTCCCTGGCGTGGGCGTGACGCTCGTCGTCGACGACGGGTGCGCCTCCCGCGTGTTCCGACGCGTGCTCGACACCGCCCTGTGGACGGAGTCGCGGGGCCGCG
Source organism: Actinomycetota bacterium (assembly GCA_041855725.1). Classification (GTDB taxonomy): domain Bacteria; phylum Actinomycetota; class Actinomycetes; order Propionibacteriales; family Propionibacteriaceae; genus JBHAES01. The sequence goes on along the minus strand of JBHAES010000051.1, from coordinate 997 downwards.
ACGGGCTGTCGTACCAGGTGGGGGTCGAGCACGAGCGGCTCGGCCCGGGCGTCGGCGTCCTCACCGCGTACGCGGACGGCGGGCCGGAGGCGGCTGACGCGGTGGCCGGCTCGGTGGTCGACGTGCTGGCGCGGCTGCGGTGGGGGAGCGTGACCGACGACGAGCTCACCACCGCCAAGCAGGCGGAACGGCGCCTGCTCGACGAGCCAGACCCGGCTGCGGAGCTGCCGGCGCGGGCCGTCTCGCTGCTGCTGGGCGAGCCCCACCCGGGTCGGGAGGAGCGTGCCGCCGAGGTCGACGCCGTCACCGCCGAGGACGTGCGCCGGATCGCCGCCGAGGCGTGGGAGTCGGTGCTCGTCGTGACCCCGGCCGCCGTCGACTGGGCCGGGCTGGAGCCGGTCGCACGGTTCTCGGCGGTGTCCCTGCCCGGCGACGTGGTGCCCTCACCCTGCCCGGGCACGGTGCCCGACCTCGTCATCGGCCCGTGGGGCGTCGCCCACCGCGACGGCGACCGGGAGTGGTCGGTGCCGCTGGCCACGATGGTCGCGTACGTGGTGCTCGGCGACGGCGGCCGCAGGGCCGTGGGCCGCGACGGCACCGTGATCGAGATCGAGCCGACGCTGTGGCGGGTCCCGTCCGACGAGCTCGAGGCGCTCGAGGCGAGCCTGCCGCATGAGCTGGTGATCGAGCTGCCGGCCCGGGCACCCGAGGACATCCCTCGGGCCGAGCCGGTCGCGGCACCGGTGGCCGGATCGGCGACGCTGGGGGGCGCGACGGTGGCGGGCGCGGCGACGAACCGCATCCCGGACGACCCGGTGATGCTCGGCCCGGTGGTCGTGGCCCCGGACGGCACCTGGTCGGTGCCGGTCCTGGCCGAGGACGGCTCCACACAGATCCTGAGGGGTGCCGTCGAGCGCCCGCCGGGGTTCTTCCGGCGCCTGGCCGACGCGGCAGGGGCGGTCGCCCGGGTGGTCGCCCCGGTCATCGCCTTCGTGGT
>JBHAES010000050.1:0-3637 GCA_041855725.1 Actinomycetota bacterium | reverse complement strand
TCGCCGAGCGCCTCGGCCTCGACCACCTGCTGGAGCGCGTCAACGAGCTGCCCCGCCATGACCGGTGGGATTCCCTGGCGCGCGCCGCGCTCCGCGACGACCTCGGTCGGCTCCAGGCGGACCTCGCCGGCGCGGCGCTCGCGGTCGCGGCGGGATCCGGGGAACACCGCGCGGTCTCGGACGCCGCCGGCGTGGTGGCGGCGTGGGAGGCGTCCGTGGGCGGCGTGGAACGCGAGGCGGCCGAGATCGCCGAGATCACGGCCGAGGAGACCTCGCTGGCGCGCATGTCCGTGGCGCTGCGCACCGTGCGCGCGCTGCTCGTGTGAGGCCACCGGCTCCTCGCCGCCGCACCCGGCGACTGACGATCCGGCCGTGCGCGGTGGTTGACTGGACCACATGCGGATCGACCTCCACACCCATTCGCTGGTCTCCGACGGCACCGACACCCCGGCCGAGCTGGTGCGCCGGGCAGGCGAGGCGGGGCTGGATGTCGTCGCGCTGAGCGACCACGACACCTTCGACGGGCTGCGGGAGGCGAAGCGGGCCGGCGTCGCGGCGGGTGTGGAGGTGCTGGGTGGGCTGGAGATGTCGACCGAACGTGACGGCACCTCGGTGCACCTGCTCGGCTACGGCTGCGACCCCGGCGACGCCGCCCTGGGCGCCGAGCTGGCCCGCGTGCGCGACGGCCGCGACGACCGGGTGCCGGCGATGGTCGCCCGGCTCGGCGAGCTCGGGCTGCCGCTCACCATCGAGGAGGTGCTCGCCCAGGCCCACGGGACGTCGGTGGGACGCCCCCACATCGCCGACGCGATGGTGGCCCGAGGGTACGTGGCGACGCGCGACGAGGCGTTCGACGCGTACCTGCGCGACGGCGGGCCCGCCTTCGTGGACCGCTACTGCACGCCGCTCACCGCGGCCATCGCGCTCATCCGCGGCGCGCGCGGCGTCGCGGTCATCGCCCACCCGTGGAGCCGCGGGCATCGCGACACCCTGCCCGAGGGGTTCCTCGCCGAGCTCGCCGCCACCCACGGTCTCGACGGCATCGAGGTGGACCACCCCGACCACGACGAGGCGACCCGGGCCGAGTTGCGCGCCCTCGCCGGCCGGCTCGGCCTGCTGGCCACGGGCTCCAGCGACTACCACGGGCGCGGCAAGACCCGGAACCCGCTGGGGGCCGCGACGACCGCGCCCGAGGTCCACGCGGAGATCGTGGCGCGCATCCGGTCTCGCGGCGGCCTGCCGTGATCGCGCCGCGGCCGGCGCCGGGTAGGGTGGGGGCCATGCAACGCAAGGGCTGGTGGCGGCCGTGACGACGGCCCGCTGATCCACCCTGCACCCACGGCCGTCCTGCGGGCGGCCGTTTCGCATGCGCACGGGACTCCACGGACAAGGAGAGAGACGATGACCGACCAGGTCGGCGACACCACCGGGGACGGCGCGGCCCCCGGGACCATCCCGGACACCGGGGAGGCCCTGGCGGCCTCGACCTCGGACGCCTCACTGCGGCGCTCCCAGGAGCGGAGCCGGGCCATCGAGGCGCAGATCGCGACCGACCCCTCGGGGTTCCGCATGCTCACCGGGGATCGCCCGACCGGCCACCTGCACGTCGGCCACTACTTCGGGTCGCTGATGAATCGTGTCCGGCTGCAGGACGCCGGCGTCGAGACGCTCGTGCTCGTCGCCGACTACCAGGTGATCGCCGACCGCGACGGCACGGGGCCGCTCCGCGAGCGGGTGCTGTCGCTGGTCACCGACTACCTCGCCGTCGGCATCGACCCCGCCCGGACGACCATCTTCGCGCACAGCCAGGTGCCCGCGCTCAATCAGCTCATGCTGCCGTTCCTGTCGCTGGTGTCGGATTCCGAGCTGTACCGCAACCCCACGGTCAAGGCCGAGCACGAGGCGACCGGTGGGCGTCCGATGTCGGGCCTGCTCCTCACCTATCCGGTGCACCAGGCCGCCGACATCCTGTTCTGCAAGGCCAACCTCGTGCCCGTCGGCAAGGACCAGTTGCCGCACCTGGAGCAGACCCGCGTGGTGGCGCGCCGCTTCGACGAGCGCTACGGGCGGGTGCAGGCGGATCGGCCGGTGTTCCCGCAGGCGGAGGCGCTGCTGTCGTCCGGCTCGCTCATCCTCGGCACCGACGGCACCAAGATGAGCAAGTCCAAGGGCAACACCATCGAGCTGCGCATGAGCGCCGACGAGACCGCCCGGATCCTCAAGAAGGCCGTCACCGACTCCGACCGGTTCATCACCTTCGACCCGGTGAACCGCCCCGAGGTGTCCAACCTGCTCACGCTGGCGGGGCTCGCGTCGGGCCGCGACCCGGTCGCCATCGCCGAGGAGATCGGCAACGGCGGCGGCGGGGGCCTCAAGAAGTACCTCATCGAGGCGCTGAACGAGCATCTGGCGCCCATCCGCGCCCGCCGCGCCGAGCTGGCGGGCGACCCGGGCCACATCGTCGAGGTGCTGCGCGAGGGCAACGCCCGCGCCAACGAGATCGCCGACGCGACGCTCGCCGAGGTGCGCGCGGCGATGGGCATGGCGTACTGATGCCTCCCGGCGGGGCCCGCTGGGTGGTCAGCCGCACGGTCGGCGCGCGCGGCTTCTGGGGGGTTGCGGCGGTGTGCCTGTCCGGCATCGGCGCCTGGCTGGCCCTGGTGGACGCCGTGCGGCAGCCGAGCGTGCCCGGCGTGGTGCTGCTCGTGATCCTGCTCACCTTCGTCGCCATGGCCGTCGTGCTCGCGACCCAGGCCGTGGCGTCCGGGCTGCTGCGGCTGACCCCCCAGGGGTACCGGATCTGGCTCGGACCCCACCGGCGCTGGTCGGACGTGCTCGCCATCGGCACCGGCCGGGTCGACGGGCGGGACACGGCGGTCGTCGCGGTGCGCGCGCCGGGCGAGCGCCGCGTCGACCAGGACGCCTTCGCCGGCTTCGCCGAGGACGAGGCGCCGGACCTCGTCGCCGTGCTGCGCCACTACGTGCCGCGGCCGCCCGGATTCAGCGGGGTCGTGCTCGGCGAGGACCACTGGCGGGCGGTGGAGGCGGAGGCCGATCTGGCGGTCGCCGAGGTCGAACGGGGGTGCGGGCGGACGCCGGTGGCGCGCGAGCGGGTGACGTACGGCTTCGGCGGGCTCGTCGACACCGTCCGGCTCGACTACGGCACGAACGCCGACGGCGAGGGTGTCGAGCTGCTGGTGCGCGATGTCGTCGACCTGGCGCTCGTGACGCGGGGACGCCGCTGGATCCGGCAGACCCGGCGGAGCTCGGCGTACCCGCCGACCCAGGTGGGGTCGTTGTTCGGGGCACACACGACCCGCGTCGAGGGGGCGACCGCCGGCGGGTTCGACCGGCTGGTCGTCGCGGTGGCCGACGGCGGCCGGCTGGTGTTCAACGCCGAGGAGCCCGACCGCTTCTGATCCGGTCGGGACGTTCGCGTGACCGGGGGAGGCGGGTAGGGCAGAGTGGGACCGTGACCGCGACCCCCGGGAGTTCCCCCACGACCGACGCCCACCGCGGCGGGGCGCCCTCCGCCGACCCGGCGGCGGGGCTCGTGGTGCCGATCGCCGCCGCCGTGGCCGCCGTCGCCCTGGGCGCGGTGACGGTGGTGCTCCTCGGCGGGGTGGGCGGTCCCGAC
>JBHAES010000049.1:0-8763 GCA_041855725.1 Actinomycetota bacterium | reverse complement strand
CTGGGGTGCGTGGCGCTGACGCCGGTCGGGGTCCGGCTGCACGACCGGCTCGGCTGGTGGCCGGTGCCCGTGGGGCTCGCGCTCGCGGTCGCCGCCGACGACGCGGCCCGTGCCGCGCTGCCCACCGCGCCGCTGCTCGGCGACCTCAACGTGCTGCTCGTGTGGCTGTGCTGCCACCAGCTCGGCGTGATGTACGCCCGCGGCTCGTTCGCCCGCGTGCCGCGCGCCGGCCTGGTCGGCGTGGCGGCGGCCGCCGGGCTCGGCATCGTGGGGCTCGTGGTCGTGGCCGGCTACCCCGAGGTCACGATCGGCCTGGCCGACCACCCTCGGCAGAACCTCATGCCGTCGACCCTCGCCCTCGTGCTGCTCGGGACGGCGCAGGTCTGCCTCATGGCCCTGGCGGCCCCCGCGGTGCGCCGGTGGGTGCCGTCGCCGCGCTCTGCACGCCTCGTCGGCGCGGCGAACCTGGTGCTGTTCCCCGTCTTCCTGTGGCACCTGCCGGCGTTCTTCGTCTTCCTCGGGGTGGGGCTCGCCGTGCCGGCGCTGCTGCCCGCCGACGAGGCGGCGTCGTGGGCGGTGCGCCCCGTCGCCTCCCTGGTCTGCGCCGTGGTGCTGGCGGGGTTCGTGGCGCTCGCCGTCAGGTGGGAGGTGCGGTGGCGGCGCTACCGCGCCACCGACCACCCCGGACGGGTCACCGCCGGCACCCTCGCGGGCGTCGCCGGCACCTACGTCGTCTGGCACCGAGGCATGGGCCCGTACGGGGACGGGCTCGACCTGCCGGCGGTGGCGGGCCTGACCCTCGTGCTGCTCGCCGTGGGGCTGCTGACGCGCCGACCGCCGCGAACCGACCCTTCCGCCCAGGCTGTCGGACCGGGTTGGAAGAATGAGGCCCATGGCCTCCTCGAACGTCACCGCAGCGATCAACCTCCGGCTCGCCATGATCGGGGTGCCGCTGTCTGAAGCGGCCGAGTCCACGCTCGACGCTCAGCTCGTCGGCCCCCTGCTGGCGCGGCAGCGCGAGATGGGCCGCCGGCTGCACGACCGTCTCCCCGCCTGCGACGGCCGCATCCAGGAGTTCCTCGACGACTACCTCGCCGGCTGCTCCGTCCGACCCCGGCTGCCGAAGCGCACCCTCGTGCTCGACCAGGCAGGGCTGGCCCGCGAGCTCTCGCTGCCGAACGGGGGCGACGAGTTCCACTCCGAGCTGCTCTCCAGCTACCGCCTCGCCAACGGCGTGCTCCACAACCCCGCCAACGACCGCCGTACGACGGCCGGCGTGTTCCACGTCGCCGAGGGCGGGCTGCCGATCGACGAGGACAAGATCGCGGTCCCGAAGGAGACCTACGCCCGGCTGCTGGCGAAGGCGTTCGAGCCGCCCCGCGAGGCCATGGTCCTGCCGTTCACCTCCGCCGAGCCCGCGCCGGCGGCCGTGTTCGTCTCCCTGCTGCTGCGCCCGCTCGTGGTGCCCGGCATCCCCGGCTACATGACCGAGAAGACCTCCGAGATCCGGTTCATCGTGCCCGGCGGTCTCGTGTCGAACCTCGACTTCGTCGAGTCGATCTTCGGCAACGGCGGCGACCCGTACCTGCCCGAGAACGACGCCTCGCTCTACCCGACCACCTGGACCGGTCACAGCGGCCTCGTGGTGCTCGCCCCGCACCTGGTGCGGCTCACCAAGAAGGAACTCGGCCTGCCCCACGTGAGCGAGGCCACCGAGCGGCAGCGGCGCGACCAGATGTGCTGGACCTCCGACGACGAGCGCTACAACGACGGCAAGGCGTTCAAGGCGTGCGCCCGCGACGCCCGCGGCGTGATGGTCACCGTGATCGCCGACAACTACTACGGCTACTGCAAGAAGGAGGTCAAGACCCAGATCTCCTACTCCGCCAACCTGTGGGGCAACGTCGAGGAGGAGCACGCCGGCGGCGCGGTGGTGTTCCCGGCCGACAACCTGGGCCAGGAGTTCACCACGTCGGTGCACGGCGACTCGACGCTGGCCGACGTGGTCGCCCGCGACCCGCAGCGGTTCGTCGTGCAGCCCGAGGGCCACGCCCTCGACACCTGCAACGACCACATCGTGCTGGTGCCGTCCCCGGCGAAGTTCACCCTGCGCCACATGGAGGTGTCGTGGGACGGGCCCGACGGCCGCCGCGCGATCCCGCTGCGCGCCGGCGTCGACTACCTCACCCCGAACGGCTACCGGGTCCACCTGGCCCAGCTGGAGTCCGACCGGACGCACTGGTCGCTGGTCGGCACACTGCCCTACCCGACGTCGTGCCACAAGCCGTCCACGGTGTCGGGTGGCGGCAAGTCCGAGATCAGCAAGGCGATCTCCGACGCGTTCGTGACGGGCAGCGCCTACGTGGCCGACTTCACCCGTGACATGGAGGCGGCCGCCGAGATCATCGAGCGCGACTACTCCGACCGGTTCGCCGACGGGCGCCACGACGACCGGACGCTGCTGTCGCTGCGCCGCTCGATGGGCTCGGTGATCAAGCTGCTCACCCCGTCGTCGGCCTACACCGACGACTACAACGCCTGGCTCGAGACCATCCCCGTCCACATCAAGGAGCTCGTGCTGATCGTCAAGCGCTGCTACCGCAAGGAGTGGGGCGGCGACTGGCGCAGCCACTTCACCGTGGGCCTCATCAACGGCCGGCAGGGCAACCACCTGCGCCTCGACGGCGAGCGCGTGCACGTCAGCATGGTGCGGGTCGGGTTCGAGGAGGACGGGTCGTGGCGCCTGTTCGGGCTGCGGCCCGACTTCTCCCCGGCGATGAAGGTGCAGACCGAGGACGACATCACCGCCTCCATCGTCGTGCCGGGCTCGGTCCTCGGCCACGGCGAGGGCTCCTGGTCGCGCAAGTTCGTCAAGAACTGCGAGCAGCAGCTGTTCCAGCGCCCCGACGACGCGATCGTGCGCGGCTACGACCGGCAGGCCGAGAAGGACATCGCCACCCCGGGCACGTTCCTGTCGAACTTCCAGCCGCTGACGCACGCCGACGCGGCCGCCATGGTCGACGACGCGGTCGCGTTCAGCGCGTTCACCGACCCGATGCGCGAGCTGCTCGCCGAGCACGCCCGCGGCGGGTCGGCGGCCTACGTGGTCTCGTCGGCGAACCCGCGCCTCGTCGACGGCAAGCCGTCGAAGAACCCGCGCTACCTGCAGACCCGTCCCGACGTGCAGAACGCCAGGGCCACGGCGACCGCCCGGCTCATCGCGCAGCTGCACCAGTCGGTGCCGACCACGCAGGAGCCGTCGCTGCCGGTCGACATCGTGGCCGCGGGCCGCCGCAACAACCCGCCCGAGGAGGGCGTGCCGGCCCTGTGCCCGTTCAACCCGCTCCACTACCTGGAGCTGCCCGAGCTGTTCATGGAGTTCATCTCGTCGATGACCGGCAAGTCGCCGTCCACCACCGGCGCCGGCTCCGAGGGCGCGCTCACCAAGGGCCCGTTCAACGCGATGCCGCAGATCGTCGACCTCAACGCCGCGTTCCTCTCGTACGCGCTCACCGGCTACGACGGCTGGGTGTCGTGCGCGGGGTACGTGGGCCCCAAGGTGAAGGTCGCCCACGACATCTCGCTGCTGGTGCCCGAGCTGTTCTGCCGCATGCGGGAGCAGGAGCGCTCCGCCGCCAACCTCATCGCCGAGGGCTCGCTGGAGCGGGTGCAGGACTTCGAGCACGAGGGGCGCACGGTGGCCGCGTCGCGGCTGGGTTGGCGCATCACCCAGCACTTCACCAACGCCTACCTCGGCCGGATCCTCATGCACCCGCACGTGGTGTTCACCCCGGAGATGCTGCGCCCCGAGCTGCAGGACCTGCAGGTCTACGTCGACTCGATCGACACCATCGTCACCACCCACCAGCGGGTGGCGCAGGCCTACTTCGACGGCGGCACCGCCGACCTCGCCGTGCCGCCCCTGCGAGCGCTGCTGGAGATCATGGCGTACGGGGCGACGGCCGACGGGCGCACCCTCGGCGACCCGGAGTTCCGGGCCATGTTCACCCGCGAGTCGGTGCTGGCGAGCGACTGGTACGAGGCCCGCGTGCAGGCCAAGCAGCAGGGCGCGGTGTCGCGTGCCGAGAACGGGCTCGAGGCGATCAAGCACTTCGTCGCCACCGAGGGCAACGAGGAGCCGTCGCAGCGGCTGGGGATGCCCGAGCGCATCGGGAGCGCCGCCGAGGAGCTCGCCCGCGTGGGCTCGGTGACCTACCGCCGCAACCTCTTCGGCACCCTCGGCCTGCAGCCCGAGCTCGGCTGAGCGGAGCCGACGGGACACCGGCCCGCCGTGAGCGCTCGGGTGCCGAGGTGACACCACCCGCCTCCGGCCCGACCCCGTGGGGCCGAGCCCGCCGTACGGGTGGCTGACCCGCCGTACCGCTACCCGGTGGCGCCGAGCCGGGACGCGATGCCGCAGGGCAGCGGGTAGGGGCGCTCGCGGGGCAGCCGGGCCGCGTCCCGCGGTCGGCTGCGCCCCAGCTCGTGGGCGAGGTCGGTGACGTCGGTGAGGTCGACGACCCAGCGCTCCACGTAGTCGCGGACCGTCGCGCCGCCCAGGCCGACCTGGATCGACCGCCAGGGCAGGGGGTTGAGGTCGAGGTCACGCTCCGGGTCCCACTGCACCCGGACCGGGCTGCGCTGCTGGACCGCGCGCCAGGCGTCGTGGTCGGGGTAGACGGAGGTGTCGAGATGGCTGAGGCAGGCCTGCGCCAGGGCCGCCTCGAACCCAGCCCTGGTGATGCGGATCGCCAGCACCCGCTCCTGCCCGGGCTTGGTGGCCCAGCCGCAGCGGTACATCATCCACAGGAACGAGGGCTTGACCCAGGTCATGCGGTCGAGGCTGAACGGCGGCACGAAGCGCCCGGCGGCGAGCGCCGGTCCGGCGATGCGGGGCGAGAAGGCCTGGTAGACGGTGATCGTGCGGTCGTCGTAGCGGGCCCGCACCTGCCGCTGCGGGGGCGTGGTCATCGGAGCTCCTTCGGTCGTTTCATTAGTATCAAAGACTAGCTCGTCGGGTCGCTGGTCGCTGCCCGTTCCCTGAGCCGACCGCCGCCCCGGGCCCGTACGGTCACAGGTGGGAGGCCCGGTTCTGAGGCGGTCCGTACGCTCCTGACAGGCTCCTCACAGGTCGGGCCGTCACCGTCGGAGCATGAGGACGAGTCGAACGGGCCCGTCCCCCTGACGAGGAGATTGCATGATGTCACGCAGGAAGATCGGCGTCGCGGCGGCCGCCGTCGCCGCCACGGGACTGGTCGGAGCGGGCCTGATCGCCGGCTCCACCAGCGCCTTCGCCGACGCCACGGCGAGCCCGACCCCGGGCGCCACGAGCCAGCCGTCCGGCGATCCCACCCGGGGCGCCAAGCCGGAGCGGTCGCGCGGTACCGAGGTCACCGGTGACGAGGCGACGAAGGTCACCCAGGCCGTGAAGGCGAAGGACGCCGCGGTCGAGGTGACGTCGGTGCGCAAGCTGGCCGACGGCTCGTACCGGGTGTCGGGCACCAAGGACGGGCAGAAGGTGCGCTACTAGGTGAGCGCCGACCTCGCCACCGTCACCGAGGCCCCGGGCAAGGGACCGGGTCGCGACAAGGCCGGCAAGTCGCTCACCGAGGTGACCGGCGACGAGGCGACGAAGGTCACCGAGGCCGTCAAGGCGAAGGACTCGGCGGTCACCGTCACCGCCGTCCGCAAGGACGCCCAGGGCGCCTACCGGGTGTCGGGCACCAAGGACGGCGCCAAGGTCGTCGTCACGGTGAGCGCCGACCTGCAGACCGTCGAGGTCCGCACCGCGCGCCGCTGACCTCGCCCCTTCGGGCTCGGTCCCGGGTCACCGCACCCGGGACCGAGCCGTGCCCGGGCCCGTACGGTCAGTCGGGGTGGTCCGGGGCGTCGGCAGGCGGCTCGCCCCGGAGCCGTCGCAGCGCGGCCTCCTTCGCCGCTGCCAGCGCCTCGTCCGCCACGTGCAGCGTCACCGCGGGCGGCAGGGCGGGGGAGGGGCCCGCGTAGAGGTCGATGGTGCGCCCGGCAGCGGCCCAGTGACGACTCGCGCCCCCCGGCCCCGTCACCGGGTCGCCGTACGCGGCGGTCAGCGCCTCGGCGAGCTCCTCGCCCAGGCGCCCCGTCTCGAGCGGGGCCTCGGCCCACAGCATCAGGCTGGCGCCGGCGAACCGGCCCTCGTGAGAGTGCCAGCCGACGACCGTACGGCCCCAGCCCGGCACCCCCGTGCCGGCCCACGGCACGCCGATCTCGGGCGGCACCCCGGCGAGCATCACCGGCCGTGGCCGGGCCGGCTCGATGCCGAGCTCGGCGAAGCGGGCGCTCCGATCAGCCTCGGTCCGCGGCCAGGGGCCACCGACGAGGCCGGCGACCACGACGACGACCTGGTCGACGCTGGGCACGGTCACGGGTCACCTCCTCACGACGGCGCGCCTCAGGACCCGGCCGGCTGCTGCGGGTCGGTGCGCCGGGGTGGCAGCGGGCAGGCGACACCGGTGCGCACGTGGCAGTCGTACCCGTCGGGGTGGGCGTCGAGGTACTGCTGGTGGTAGGCCTCGGCGGCGTAGAACTCGCCGGCGAGGTCGATCTGGGTGGTGATCGCGCCGAACCCGGCCCGCTCCAGCTCGGGCTGCAGCAGGTCGCGCACCTGCCTCGCCGTGGCGAGCTGCTCGGGGGTCGCGGCGAAGATCGCCGACCGGTACTGCGGCCCGACGTCGTTGCCCTGCCGGTCGCCCTGGGTGGGGTCGTGGTGCTCGAAGTGGACCCGCACCAGGTCGGCGTACGGCACCACCTGCGGGTCGAACACGACCTTCACCGTCTCGGCGTGGCCGGTGCGCCCGGTGCACACCTCCTCGTACGTGGGGTTCACCGTGGTGCCGCCCTGGTAGCCGACCACGGTGGCGACCACGCCCGGCACCTGCCAGAACACCTTCTCGGCCCCCCAGAAGCACCCGAGGGCGAAGTAGCCCACCTCGGCCCCGGCGGGCACCTCGTCGAGCGCGGTGCCCAGCACCCGGTGCCGCCGTCCCGCCAGGTCGATCACCGGGTCGGGGCGACCCTCCGGGGTGCCGAGCAGGTTCACGAGCCGGGTCTTGTCGAGCCACATGCCGCACAGACTACGGGGGCGCCCAACCCGTCCCCGCCGTCAGCGGCCCGCGCGGGGCCCGGACCCAGGAGCCCGCGCGGTCCGGGTGGTCTGGTCAGGGTGACCCGTCGGGGTCGGGGCGCGGGTCCAGGTACGGTGCCGCGCACGGGGCACCCTCCCTCGGGCGCTGCGCTGCCCCGGCAGCGGGGACGGGTGCCGCGTCGCCGGGGGTGGCCGGGTCCGTGCCGCCGGAGACGAGCTCGGCGGTGCGTGCGGTCCTCGCGCGGTCGGCCTCGTCGAGCAGCAGCCGGCGGGCCTCGTCGGCGTCGAGGTGGCGGGCGGTGTGGCTGCCGAGCAGCCCGGTGGTGTGCACGTCGAGGTTGGCCAGGCCGAGGCGCCGCTCCAGCGGCCCCTGGCTGAGGCGGACCGACTGCAGCCGGGCGTGCGGCACGATCGACTGCAGCCGGGTGAGCCACCCGGTGCGGGTGACGATCACCTGCTCGTCGAGCCCGTACGCGAGCCAGCCGTGGGTGAACCAGTCGAGCAGCCGGGCGCGCGGCGGGGTCGGACGGAACTCGATGGCGTCGAGGCGCAGCCCCGGCCACACGGCCTGGAGGGCGGTGTCCACCATCCGTCGCGTGCCGATGGGCAGCAGGATGGTGGAGGTGCCCGACTGGTCCTCGTCGCTGGTGAGGGGGCCGTAGCCGAGCACCTCGATGTCGATGCGGTAGCGCCCGATGAGCCGCCACAGGACGGGCTGCGCGATGCGGATCGACTGGATCCTGGGCGCGGGCACCGACTGGCTGGAGAGGCTGGTGAGGCCGCGGGTGATGCGCAGCCCGGCGCGGGTCTCGGCGAGCGTGTAGCCGAACTGGCCGACGACCCGACGCGACAGGAACGACGCCACCGCCATCGCCATCGGGATCAGCAGGCCCGCACCGGCGAGCAGGCCGACCTGGGGCACGGCCCCGCTGCCCAGCGCCCCGGCCACCCACGAGACGCCGACCGCGACCCCGGCCGGCAGCAGGAAGCCGAGCACGATGAACAGCAGCTCGTGCGACAGCAGCGCCCCCACCACCAGCTCGTGGGGCGGCACCCGGATCAGCACCCGGTCGCTGCGGCCCACGTCGTCGAGGAGCCCGACCTCGGTGGTGGCGGTCGACTCGGCGACGGTGGTGCGGTGGCCGTGGGCCCGGTGCATGAGGTAGTCGCGCAGCTCGCTCGCCCGGCGCCGGGACAGGAACTGGAGCGTGGTCGCCCCCTCGCTGCCGACGTCGATCGACAGCCGGGCCAGCCCGACGAGCCGCGCCACGAACGGCTGCACCAGGTCGACCGACTGGATCCGGGGGTACGCGATGCGGTGCGACCGGCGCACCAGCCACCCGGTCTCGACCCGCAGCTCGGCGTCGTCGGCCACGAACCGGGTCGTGAACCAGGTCACCGTACCCGCCACGGCCAGCACGAGCGCGGCAGCCGTCACCGCGCCGAGCGCGCTCAGCAGGATCAGCGGCTCCCGGAGCCGCTGCGAGAGGTCGCCGTGCTCGCCGAGCACCAGGTCGCGGCCGATCCAGAACGCGATCGCCGCCAGGAGCATCCACCCGCGCACCAGCGGCGTCAGCGGGTGCGGCCGCTCGACCACGGTGCCCGTTGCCGTCCCCACGGCCTGGGGCGGCTGGGTCCTG
>JBHAES010000048.1:0-3482 GCA_041855725.1 Actinomycetota bacterium | reverse complement strand
GACGCCGACGACCTCGTCTGGGACGCGTCGGCCGAGGTGGCGGTCACGCTGGCCGACGGCGCCTCGACCGGCGGCACCGGCGTCACCGTGTCGGGCGACACCGTGACGATCACCGCCGGCGGCGTCTACCGCGTCTCAGGCAGCCTCAGCAACGGCCAGCTGGTCGTGGCGGTGCCCGACGACGCGACGGTCCGGCTCATCCTCGACTCGGTGACCGTCACCAACGCCTCGGGCCCGGCCGTGTCGGTGACCAGCGCCGACGAGGTGACCGTGATCCTGCCGGACGGCTCGACCAGCAGGCTCACCGACGGGGCGAGCTACACCGTCGCCGACGACGCGACCCCGGTGGCGGCGCTGGCCTCCGCGGCCGACCTGACGATCGCCGGCAACGGCACCCTGGAGGTCACCGGCAAGGCCAACGACGCCATCAGCACCAAGGACGGGCTCGTCATCGTCTCCGGCACCATCAAGGCCACGGGCGCCGACGACGCGATCCGCGGCAAGGACTTCGTCCACGTGCTCGGCGGCACCGTCACCGCCACCGGCGCTGGCGACGGCATCTCGTCCGACAACGAGGAGGACGCCGACCGCGGCTGGGTGCGCATCGACGGCGGCGACGTCACCGTCTCCGCCACCAGCGACGGGGTCGACGCCATCAACGCGATCGTGGTCACCGGGGGCACGGTGAACGTCACCAGGTCCGAGGAGGGCATGGAGTCGGCCGCCGTCACGATCTCGGGCGGCACCGTGTCGGTCACCGCGTCCGACGACGGCCTCAACGCCACCAAGGGCACGACCACCGGCGGCACCGAGCAGAACGACGGCTCCGACCTCACCATCAGCGGCGGCACCGTGACCATCAAGTCCGGGTACGACGGCATCGACTCCAACGGCACCGTCAACCTCACCGGCGGCACGGTCACCATCACCAGCGGCGCCTCCGGCGGCGAGGGCCCCGTCGACGCCAACGGCACCATCACCCTCACCGACGCCAAGGTGACCGCCAACGGCACCACGATCACCTCGGCCAGCCAGCTCGGCCACCGCATGGGCGGTGGTCCTCGCCGCTGACACCGGCACGACCGGCCGGGCACGAGGGCCCTCCCTGCGCGGGAGGGCCCTCGTCGCGGCCGCGATCCTGCTAGGGACCCGCGGCGGCGGGCAGCCGTGGGGCGGTCACGCCGACAGGTCGGCGCCGTTGCTGGCCGCCACCCGGCCCAGCCAGGCGAGGCTCGGCTTCGGGGTGCGGGCGAAGGTGCGGTCGCGGTCGACGGCGATCAGACCGAAGGTCGGCCCGTAGCTCCCCCACTCGTAGTTGTCGAGCAGCGACCAGTGGCAGTAGCCGCGGACGTCGGCACCCTCGGCGACAGCCTCCTTGAGCCCCGCCAGGGCCCCCTGGGTGTAGGCGATGCGGCGGGCGTCGTCGGCGGTGGCGATGCCGTTCTCGGTCACCAGGACGGGGATCCGGTAGCGCTCCCAGACCCGCGTCAGGTTGATGCCGAGCGCGTCGGGCCGGTAGGCCCAGCCGGTGAGGGTGTTGTCGGGGTGGTCGGGGTGCGGCACGGGCCCGTCGGGGCCTACCGGCTGCGAGGTGTAGCTCTGCACCCCGACGAAGTCGTCGCCGGCCGCCGCCTCGTAGTAGACGCCCTCCCACTGGTGGAAGACCCGCTCGAAGACCTCCTCGTTGCCCTCGGTGGGGGTGAACGCCTGGGCGGCGACCGCCCAGCCGACCTTCGCCCGGGTGGTGCGCCGCAGCACGTCGACCGCGGCCCGGTGGGCCCGCGCGAGGATCTCGGCGAGCTCGTACGACGGCGACGGCAGGCTCGCCATGGCGACGGTCGCACCGTCAGCGCCCATCGCCTCGAGGAGCTCGTGCTCCCGGCCCGGCGGCGGCATCGTCGCCAGGATGGCGAGGATGTTGGGCTCGTTGATCGTGACGACCCACTCGACGTCGTGCAGGATCTCGGCCACGTACGCGACGTAGGCGGCGAACCGGTCGACGGCGTCGGGACGCCGCCACCCGCCCTCGCGGGCGAACCACAGCGGCCCCGTGAAGTGGTGCAGGGTCACGATCGGCGTCACGCCGTGGGCGTGGCAGGTGTCGATCATGGCCCGGTAGTGCAGCAGCTGGGCCCGGCTGAACCTGCCGTCGGCGGGCTCGACGCGGGCCCACTCGACGCTGAAACGGTAGGCCTTGAGGCCCGCCTCGGCGAGCAGCCGGATGTCGTCGGGGTAGCGGTGGTAGGAGTCGCAGGCGTCGCCGCTGGGCTCCTTGAGGTGGGGGTAGACCCCCGCCACCTCCTGGTACCACACGTCGCTGTTCGTGTTGTTGCCCTCGATCTGGTGGGCGGCAGTCGCTGCCCCCCACACGAAGTCGTCGCGGAGCCGCACGTCGGTGTCGGTCATGCTCCGAGCATGGCAGGCCCGGCGGAGTCGCGCCACCGGTCCCCACGCTGACGAGGAGCGTCGCTACCGTGAGGGCATGGCGACCTTCCACAACCTCACCCCGGCGGTGCCGGGGTTCTACTCCGACCCGACGATGTGCGCCGGCCCCGACGCGGTCTACCTGGCGCACTCCAGCTTCGAGTACTTCCCGGGGGCGCCGGTGTTCCGGTCGACCGACCTGAGGTCGTGGACGCAGGTGTCGAACGTGCTGCACCGCACCGACCAGCTCGACCTGCGCACGTTCGCGGGTCCGTCGGCGGGCCTGTACGGGTCCACGCTGCGCCACCACGACGGCCGGTTCTGGTTCGCCACCACCTCCATCGGCGAGATCGGCCGGGGGCAGCTGGTCTTCACCGCCGACGATCCCACCGGGGGGTGGTCCGACCCCGTCTTCGTGCCGGGCACCGCCGGCATCGACCCGGACCTGGCGTGGGACGATGACGGCACCTGCTACCTCACGTGGTGCGGGTTCGGGGCGGGCATCGTGCAGGTGAGCATCGATCCGGGCACGGGGGCCGTCCTGTCGCCGCCACGGCACCTGTGGTCCGGCACGGGCATGAAGGCACCGGAGGGTCCGCACCTGTTCCACGTGGGCGACTGGTGGTACCTGGTGATCGCCGAGGGCGGCACCGAGAAGGGCCATGCCGTCACCGTCGCCCGGTCGCGGCGCCCCGACGCCGGCTTCGAGCCCGCGCCCACCAACCCGATCCTCACCCACCGCTCCACCGACCACCCCGTGCAGTCCGTCGGTCACGCCGACCTGGTGGAGTGGCAGGGCCGCTGGTGGGCCTGCTACCACGGCACCCGCCCGCAGGGGATGACGCCGGGGTTCCACCTCATCGGGCGCGAGACGATGGTGTGCCCCGTCGAGTGGGTCGACGAGTGGCCGGTCTTCCGCGAGGACCTCGCCGCCGACCACGCCCCCGACACCTCCCTCGACGAGACGTTCACCGGTCCGCTGGGGCCCCGCTGGGTCTCGCCGCAGGGCGACCTCGGCAACGCCGAGCCCGGCCCGGGGGGCCTCACGCTGCGGGCCG